>JAFYMM010000066.1 GCA_017550055.1 Paludibacteraceae bacterium | reverse complement strand
TGCATTGTGAATTAAAAAAGTATGAATGGTAAATTTGAATTAGATAAAGTAGTTGCGACGAGTGATTTGGGTCGTAAGGGTTGTCTGAAACTACGTTCGCTCATTGATTATTTGCAGGATTGTAGTATATTTCAGTTAGATACGGAGCCTGAATTGGACGCTTATTTTAAGCAAATCAATGGAGGTATGTTTCTCTCGCAAAGAGATATACATATTATAAGAATGCCAAAGTATGGCGAAAAAGTGAAGGTTAAGACGTGGGTGTATGAGGTGAATCCTTCGTATGGCTATCGTAATAATAATGTGTATGATGAGGAGGGTCGATTGTGTGTCGAATCGAGTGCGTTGGGGGTATTTGTCAAATACGATACAGGTTCGTTATTGCGTGTGCCACAAGAAATTATGGATTCTATGCCACGATATGAGCGTCATTCGATGGAGTATCGTCCGCGTAAGATTCGTTTGCCTAAGGAAGCAGAGCCAGAATTGGTAGATGAATATCGAGTGAGAGAGTATCATATCGATGGCAATAAGCACATGAATAATGCGTGGTATGTGGCTATAGGTGAGGAGTATTTGCCTCGAGATTGGGAGTTCTCGCGCATTAGGATAGAGTATTTGCTACAGGCGAGGGTAGATGAAGTGATGAGGGTAGAGCGTTATGCAATTGAAAATGGTTATATCGTGGTGATGCGTCGTGAGGATGGAAAAATTTATTCAATTATAGAGTTTATTTGAGAATTTTATTGTAAATTTGCAGTGTTAAAAAAGACAGAATAACATAATGACATAAATCTTTGTTATTCTGTTCTTTTGTCTAAAAAAATAAGAAAAAAACGATGGCAAAAAAGAAACAAGAAAAGACTGACGTGCGTCAGATTGATTTTGGACGTGTACCGCCTCAAGCGGTGGATATGGAAGCGAGTGTGTTAGGCGCATTGATGTTGGAAAAAGACGCATTTGCTATAGTTGCTGAAATATTGAAGCCTGAGTGTTTCTACAAAGAGACTCATGAAAAGATATATCGTGCGATTGTGAATTTGGCTGCCAATGATGAGCCTGTGGATATGCTCACAGTGGTGGAACAGATGCACAAAGAGGGTACGTTGGATGAGGTGGGTGGACCTGCTTTTATTGGTAGTCTTACTACCAATTTGGCATCGTCGGCTCATTTGGAATACCATGCTAAGATTATCGCACAGAAGTTTTTAGCGCGTGAATTGATACGTGTAGCTACAGATATTCAGACTAAGGCATTTGATGATAAAGCCGACGTAGATGACTTGATGCAAGAGGCCGAAGGTTTGATTTTCGAGGTAAGTCAGAATGGTATCAAGCGCGATGTGGTGGCTGTAGGCAGTGTGTTGCAAGAGGCGTTGGATCGTATGCAAAAGGCAGCGAAACAGGGTGGGGGTATGAGTGGTTTGCCTTCTGGGTTTCATAAGTTGGACAAAGTTACTTCAGGTTGGCAAAATAGTACGTTGGTGATTATTGCAGCCCGTCCTGCGATGGGTAAAACGGCGTTTGTCTTGTCTATGGCAAAGAATATTGCTGTGGATATGGGCAATCCGTGTGCAGTGTTCTCGCTTGAGATGAGTAATGTCGAGTTGGTCAACCGTTTGATTTCCAATGTAGCACAATTAGATTCTAAAAAAATAAAAAATGGTCAATTAGAAAAACATGAGTGGGCGCAATTGGATGTGGCGATAAATAAATTGCAGAAAGCTCCGTTGTTTGTGGATGACACTCCGTCGTTGTCTATTTTGGAGTTGAGAACAAAGGCTCGTCGTTTGGTGCGCGACCATGGTGTGAAATTGATTATCATTGACTACTTGCAACTTATGAATGCGCAGGGTATGAACTTCTTCTCTCGTGAGCAGGAGGTGAGTTTGATTTCGCGTTCGTTGAAAGGGTTGGCCAAGGAGTTGGATATTCCTATTATTGCATTGTCGCAGTTGAATCGTGGTGTAGAAAATCGTGGTGCTGCTAATGCCGTAGATGGCAAGAAGCCACAACTCAGCGACTTGCGTGAATCTGGAGCCATTGAGCAAGATGCCGATATGGTGTGCTTCATCCACCGTCCTGATTATTACAAGATATATCAAGACCCAGTTTCGGGAAAAGACCTTCGTGGTTTGGCTCAAATTATTATTGCTAAGCACCGTAGTGGTGCGACTGAGGATGTTGACCTCAAGTTCCGTGGACAATATACACAATTCTTGAACGAAGAGGACGATATAGACCCAATGGAAGTGTATGGTTCGCGTGCAAATAGCGCACCTATTGCAAGTCAGCCTATTATGAGCGCGCCACTACCACCTGCCATGCCAGATAATTTCGACCCATTTGCCGGAATGCAAGACGATTACATTCCACCTATGGGTGGCGGTGGAGCAGTACCGTATTGATTTTGTTTTTTAGACAGAAAGACATAAGAATATATTTATTTTTTATATTCATAATGGTCTTGTTTTTGCTTTGCAAAACCTCGACTACAAAGACATATTTTGAAAAATGTAACTTAAAATCTGTCTTTCTTTCGCCAAGATAAAAAACGCAAGTTTTTTAGCAAGGTGTATGTCAAAAGATTCCTAAAAATTTGTCTTTATGTCATTCTGTCTAAAAAATATAGATAATAACTAAATTGCTAATTACTAACTACTAATTACTAATTAATAAAAATTATGACTGAAGAAAAACAACAAATTGGTCTTCCGGAAAATGCAACTCGTGAGTTGAAACCGGGAGAAAAGTATGTTCCAATTCTTCCGCCAAACAAGGTAGTGCCTGAGGCTAATGCCTATTCAGTAACGCTTGGTTTGGTGATGGCAGTATTGTTCTCTGCAGCAGCTGCTTATCTTGGATTGAAAGTGGGACAAGTATTTGAAGCGGCAATTCCGATTGCTATTATCGCAGTAGGTCTTGCAAGTGCAACAGGACGTAAAAACGCTCTTGGCGAAAACGTTATCATCCAATCTATTGGTTCTGCTTCTGGTGTGATTGTAGCAGGTGCAATCTTTACATTGCCTGCGCTCTACATCCTCGAAGCTAAATATCCAGAATTGACTGTGTCGTTCATGCAAGTATTCTTGAGCTCATTGCTCGGTGGTATTCTTGGTATCTTGTTCTTGATTCCATTCCGTAAATACTTCGTAAGCGATATGCACGGCAAGTATCCTTTTCCTGAAGCAACTGCAACAACTCAGGTGC
>JAFYMM010000065.1 GCA_017550055.1 Paludibacteraceae bacterium | reverse complement strand
CGCATCTTCACCTCCGACGAAGAGTTGATTGCACGCTCGGTGAGAGGAATGAGAATTGTAGCTATATTCTTCCCTATCATTGGTATGCAGATGGTTACAGGCAACTTTTTCCAAAGTATCGGCATGGCTCGCCAAGCAATATTTCTTTCGCTGACAAGACAATTAATATTCCTGTTGCCATGCTTGATTGTATTGCCTATGTTTTGGGGTGCCGACGGGGTATGGGCATCATTACCTACAGCCGATTTGCTTTCGTGGATAGTGTCGGTGTCGGTACTAACATATTATTTACGCAGATTTAAACAAGGAAAAATTGAATATAAATTATGATTATAACTATTGGACGCCAGTTGGGTAGCGGCGGATTGGAAATTGGTCGCCTACTCGCCGAACGACTAAATTTGGCATTTTACGATAAAGAATTACTCACCGAGGCAGCTCGTCATAGTGGCCTCTGTCCTGAGTGTTTTGTTGCCAACGACGAACAAGCTAAGCGTTCGTTTGGCGGGGTCGGCATATTCGGCATGCGATTCCCTTTTGTAGGCGACGGCAACACATCATACAACTCGATGATTTCGGGCGACAACCTATTCCTTATTCAAAGCGAAACAATAGTAAAACTCGCTGAAAATGAACGTGGAGCTGTGTTCGTAGGTCGTTGCGCCGACTATGTGTTGCGTAATCGCAATGATGTTGTGTCAATATTTATCACTGCAAATGAAGATGATAGAGTAAAACGATTGTGCCAGCGAAAAGGTTATAAAGAAACCGAAGCACGAGAAATGATGCGCAAAACAGACAAACAACGCTCGGCATACTACGACTACTACGCCAGTCGCGAATGGGGAGTAGCTTCGAACTATGACATCTGCATAAACTCTTCATTATTAGGAATAGAAGGAACTGTGGAGGCTATAATTAATATTGTGAATAAAAAATGAAACTATACCTTGACATAGACGGTGTTTTGCTTACAACTAAAAACACTCAACCCGCTGAATATAGTAATGAATTTATCGACTACATTATTAGTCATTTTGATTGTTATTGGTTGACCACACATTGCAAAGGCAATACCATCTATGCACTAGAATATCTTTCCAAATATTTTTCGCAACAAACAATTGACAAATTAAAATGCATTAAACCAACTCAATGGGACACATTAAAAACTGAAGCTATCGATTTATCAGAAGAATTCATTTGGCTCGACGATTATCCATTTATTGCAGAAAAAGAATTCCTTAAAGCTCATAATTGTGAAAACAAATTAATAATTGTCAATCTTAATAGACAAAATGAATTAAAAAAAATTATGGAAGAACGATTATAAAATTAAATATAGCAAATAAAAAATTACAACAACACAGAAAAATTCTTAGTTCTAATTCTTATGATAATCCTCAGCATAGGCACAAACATAGGCAACCGCCAAGAGAATATCGCAAATGCTATCACAGCATTAAATGATATAGGCAAGGTGCAATCAGTATCTCCAATCTACACATCTGAACCATGGGGATTTGAATCAGAAAACGGTTTTTATAATATTGCATTGATATTAGAAACCACACTATCACCTCTTGATTTGCTTTATGCCACACAAAAAATAGAACGCGACTTAGGCCGTACAGCCAAAACTACCACCGCATACGCCGACCGTATCATTGACATTGATATAATTGACCACAACAACCAAATTATAGATACGCAAACACTTACATTACCGCACAAGTTGATGCACAAACGTAATTTTGTGCTATATCCATTGGCAGATATTGCTCCCGACTGGCAACATCCAATATTAAAACTTACAGCCACAGAGCTAAAAAATGTATCCGAAGATACATCCGTAATTCATATATTACCTCAACAATAAATTGATATATTTACTATTGCATAATTGCATTTTTTATTGTACCTTTGCGACATAAATTCAAATTTATGGAAAATAGAAGTTCAGTTCTTTTAATATTTACTGG
>JAFYMM010000064.1 GCA_017550055.1 Paludibacteraceae bacterium | reverse complement strand
GTTACCGTGTACAGTTCAATGCAGCTATTGGACCTTACAAAGGCGGTATCCGTTTCCATAAAGCAGTAACTCCTTCAATGCTTAAATTCTTGGGCTTTGAGCAGACTTTCAAAAACGCTTTGACTACTCTTCCTATGGGTGGTGGTAAAGGTGGTTCAGATTTCGATCCAATTGGAAAATCTGACGCTGAGATCATGCGTTTCTGCCAAGCATTCATGCTCGAATTGTGGCAACACATCGGTCCTGATACTGACGTTCCTGCTGGTGACGTTGGCGTTGGTGGTCGTGAAATCGGTTACATGTACGGTATGTACAAAAAACTTGCTCGTGAATACAACACTGGTGTATTGACTGGTAAAGGTATGACTTGGGGTGGTTCTATCCTTCGTCCTGAAGCTACAGGTTTCGGTGCTCTTTACTTCACTGAACACCTTCTTGCTACTGCTGGTACTGACATCAAAGGTAAAACAATCGCTCTTTCTGGCTTCGGTAACGTAGCTTGGGGTGCAGCTACTAAAGCTACTGAACTTGGTGGTAAAGTTGTTGCTATCTCTGGTCCTGACGGCGTTTGTGAAATCCCTGGTGGTATCACAAAAGAAATGATCGACTATATGCTTGATATGCGTGCTTCTAACCGCAACAAAGTTGAAGATATGAACACTAAATTCCCAGAAGCTACTAAATTTACTGCTGGTAAAAAAGCTTGGTCGGTTAAATGTGATATCGCTCTTCCTTGCGCATTCCAAAACGAGTTGAACGGTGACGACGCTAAAGAACTTATCGCTAACGGTACTAAATACTGCTGCGAAGTTTCTAACATGGGTTGTACTCCTGAAGCTATCCACGCATTCCAAACTAGCGGCGTAATCTTCGCTCCTGGTAAAGCTGTTAATGCTGGTGGTGTTGCTACTTCTGGTCTTGAAATGACTCAAAATGCTGCTCACCTTTCTTGGGCTCCAGCTGAAGTTGACGCTAAACTTCACTTCATCATGGAAAGCATCCACAGCGCTTGCGTTAAATTCGGTAAACAAGCTGACGGCTCTATCGACTACGTTAAAGGTGCTAACATCGCTGGCTTCATGAAAGTTGCTCAAGCTATGCTCGAACAAGGCGTTATCTAATTTTTAGAAATTATACACCTTATTTATATGGGATTGACTCGAAGGAGTCAATCCTTTTTTTTGTTGGTATGAGATAGGGTGCGGTGAGGGTGAAGATTGCTATATGGTATATTTATAGTATATTTATCCTATATTTATCCTATGTTTATCTTATATTTATAGTATATTTATCCTATGTTGTAGGTAGGGAGAGGTATGGGTTCTTCGTCAACTTAATTGAAAGAAATGTTTGTTCGCCCCCGATGGGGACGAGAGGTGTGGTGGTTATTTGTCCGCAGGTTCCCTCCCGTTGGTCGGTCACGCAGCGGTTAGTTATAATTTGCCCTCTTCGAGGACATTATATACCAATTTTGCGTAATATTTTTCAACTAAGTTGACAAAGAACCGTAGGGAGTAGAGAGCAGGGATAGTTGAGAGTTTTTACTTCCCTTCGAGAGTGACCGTGGGTTCGAGGACATTATATATCAAACTGACGTTAAAACAAATATAATTTCTGTCGCACCTACGGCGCTTTTTCATCTTGAAACATCTATCAGGGGCTCACGCCCCTGCCTGTGTTATATCGTCCCTCCGGGACTTTGTTCACAATTTCAATTAAACTGATGAAGAACCAGAAAGTAGGGTTTGAGGAGAGGGTGATGGGTTTGTGATATTGGAATGTGATATTTGTTTGGTATTTTAGAGAAAAAATTGTAACTTTGTGTGTTATTTTTCTGTTTATGCGATTGAGAGATTTTATATGGCTTTTGTTTGTGGTTTGTGTGGCTTGTGAGCGTTATGAGATGAGTGATGCGGAGTTGTTGGATACGGAGAGTTGGGGGGTTGATTTTACGTTGGCATCGGGGAATTGTGTTGTGCATGATGATACGTTGTATGTGTTGTTTGGAAGAGAAGAGGGTGGTAGCGCGGAAAAGCCTTCGACCAAGTTGCGCTATGCGGCGATGAGTGATTTGGCAAATTTTGAAGAGGAAGATTTGCCTATGGGGGCGCGTGTGAATGGTGCGACTATTGTGGTTGGGGATAAGTTGTATGCGGGTTTGGGTTTTAGAGGTAGGGTTTATGGTGAGAATTCTTATTTGCGAGATTGGTGGGAATATGATTTTAGATTGAAGGCGTGGAGAAGGTTGGCTGATTTTCCGACAAAAGATGTGGTTGCTCCTATTGTGTGGTTGGATGGGGGATATATATACACGTTGTATGGGTCGAATGAGGGACCGAGTGGTGTGGTGTATCGTTATGATATAGAAGGGGATAGTTGGGAGGTTTATTCAGAAAAGACTGAGCCGTGGGCGAGATATAAGGCTTTGGGTGGTGTTGTTGGTGGATGGTTGTATTGTGGGGGAGTTTCTACGTTTGATTCGAAGCAATATTGGTGGCGATATGATTGGAGAGGGGATGTGTGGCAGGAGTGTAAGAGAGTGCCTAAATTTGCACGTTTTTTTGCTTCTTCGGTTACGATAGGGGATTGTATTTATTTGTTGGGTGGTCGTAGTTGGGGAGGCTCGGAGACGCGAGAACATTTTTATGAAACTATAATTTTTTATGATACTAAGGTTGATGAATGGTTGACATTGGGGCGAATGGAGTGTGGCGTTGAAAATATGATTGCTTTTGAATATAATGGTGATTTGTATTGGGGATTGGGGCAAAGAGAGAATGGAGAGTTTGTGAAGAAAATATATAGGAGGGAAATGAATGAGGAATTTTGAGTGTCGAGAATTGGTAATTCGCAGATTGTTTTCTTTGCTATTTTTATCGATTGTAGCCGTAAATACTTGGGCGTGGAAATTCTGGCCATTGCCGATGGATTCGGCTGATTGTGGGCGAGATTCGTTGGTTTATTTAGGTGAATTTATGGGATTGGCCTCTTCGGGAGAATTTGCTCCATTTTGGTTTTCGACTAATAGAGATGGAGTAGTTTCGGTTGCTCCATATAGTAGTTATTTGAGAGTTGGGGTAGATAAAGAGGCAGTGCGTCCGGTTCGGTGGTGGGATTATTCTTATGGTGTAGACGTGTTGGGAGGTGGTGATGCGTATGGGGCTAATGTCCAGGTGGTGAAGTTGTATGCTCATGCCAGATTGTGGTGTTTTGATATAACGGCGGGGATTAAGCCTTTCGATATGGGCAATCAAGATTATGAGTTGTCGGCCGGTGGTTTTTTGTTTTCGCGCAACGCCCCTTCGATGCCACGAGTTTCGATAGGTATTGATAAATATACAGCATTTCCGTTTTCGTATGGTTATATGGAGATAAAAGGAGGGCTGACGCAAGGGTGGTTTGTAGATGATATTGGGGTGAAAAGAGCAATGTTGCATCATAAATACGTGGGCGTGCGTTTGGGTGGAAAATTGCCAGTAACGCTTAATTATGAATTTCATCATGTGGCGCAATGGGGAGGAGTATCTCCAATTTATAATGAATTAGGATCATCGTTTAGAGATTGGTGGACAGCATTTAAGGCTTCGTCAGGCGGAGTTATGGCTAATGACCAAATAAATGCAATGGGCAACCATATTGTATCGCAAATGTTAGGGTTGGAGGTGAAATGTGGAGGTTGGAGTGTGAATACATATTGGCAATTATTGTTGGAAGACCCCCCTATCAGAGTGATGTGGAGAGCAAAAAATGCCACTGATGGATTGTGGGGCGTGGCAATAAAACAAAACGAGTGGGATTTTATTCATTCGTTGACTTACGAGTTTTTTGCAACTACCGACCAAGCCGGGCCTATGCATGATTTAGATGGTATTATTTTAGGCGGTAAAGATAATTATTTCAATAACATAGTCTATTTGCAAGGGTGGAGTCATTTTGGGCGTACCATTGGAAATCCTTTCATTACTTCGCCGATTTATGCCAATTCAGTTACGATTGAAAATAATCGTACATTTACGCATCATATAGCCTTAAAGGGTGATATTTATGGATTTAATTATCTGCTTAGGTATAGTCATTCGAGCAATTTTGGCACATACGATTTGCCGGTGAGGAGCTATAATAATTCGATTTATTGTTCGGTGCAGAGATTAGTGCCACAGGCTTGGAATCTTAATTTTGGAGTGTCGGTGGGGGCGGATTTTGGAACACAGTTTGGTAACTCTTTTGGTGCAATGTTTACAATTTCTCGTAGAGGAATAATATGGAAATCTGAAAAATGAATAAACTTTT
>JAFYMM010000008.1 GCA_017550055.1 Paludibacteraceae bacterium | reverse complement strand
TATAAAGCTTCGGCTGGTTCGGGTAAGACTTATACGTTGGTGTATGAGTATATTAGATTTTTGTTTCAACAGTTAATTGTCAATAGTCAACAGTCAACGGTCAACAGTCAACAGTCAACAGTTAATGGTCAATTCTCAACTTTTAATTTGCATAGGGGGATTTTGGCTGTTACGTTTACGAATAAATCTACTGCTGAGATGAAGGAGAGGATTGTGAAGGCGTTGTATGAGTTGGCAAAGGGTGAGAGGGTGGATTATGTTGAGAAATTGAGAGAGGATATTCCTGCGTTGGAGGGTGTGAATGATGCTGAGATTGGTCGTAGGGCAATGGCTTTGTTGACTGATATTTTGCAAGATTATACGCAGTTTCGGGTTTCGACGATAGATGGATTTTTTCAGCAGGTGGTGCGTTCGTTTGCGAGGGAGTTGAATTTGAATAATCAATATCAGGTGGAGTTGGATACGGATAGAATATTGGAGATGGCGGTGGACAATATGTTGGCATCGTTGGATAACAGCCAGCAGTCAACAGCCAACGGTCAACAGTCAACTCTGTTGTTGGACTGGTTGACTGAGTTCGCGAGCGAGAATGTGGTGGATGGGAAGTCGTGGAATCCGAGAGGGGCGATATTGGGGTTGGCGAAGTTGATTCTTACGGAGGATTATTTGTCGCAAAAAGAGAAATTTGGGTTTGATTTGAAACGATTGAAAGAGTATAGAAATAATATTCGTGAGATTATTAAGAAGTTTGATGATGATTTGAAGACGGCGTGTGATGTGGCTCAAAAGGCGTTGAGTGGGGTTGATGGGAAAGAGGTGTTTGGCGATAACAGAATATCTCGTTTTGATTATGAGTATTTGAGAGGCAAGAAGTATGAGTTGAGCGCAACATTTGTGAAGGGGGCAGATAGTGATGATTTGACTTTGTGGTGCAAAAAGAAATATCAGAAAGATGCGTCGTTGCAAGGAGTTGTTAGTAAACTGCATGAATGCGTGAAGAGGATTGTGGATTTGTGTGATGTGGAGGGTGCGAGATATAGGGAGTGGCAGACAGCGAAGATTGTGAATTCGTATATCTATATATTAGGTATATTGAATGAGGTGGATAGACATGTGATGGAGATTTGCAGAGAAAAGGATTGTTTGATTATTTCATCGACTTCGGATTTTATAAATAAGATTATAGACAATTCGGATACACCTTTTATATACGAGAAAGTAGGGGTTAGGACAGAGCATTTTATGATAGATGAGTTTCAGGATACATCGCGTTTGCAATGGTCGAACTTTGTGCCATTGTTGAAAGAGGCGGTGTCGCAGGGGAATGAGTCGATGATAGTGGGCGATGTGAAGCAGAGTATATATCGCTGGCGAAATGGGGATTGGCAAATATTGCATGAAGGGATAAAAAAAGAGTTTAAAGATTATGTGACAGATGTGTCGTTAGGAAAGAATTATCGTAGCTCGAGTGAGGTGATTGAGTTTAATAATAGGTTGTATGTAGAGGTGCCAAAATTGGTAGATGAGCAGTTGAAACAACAAGAAGTGATAGACGGTAATTATTTGCAGGGAATATATGCCGATAGTGAGCAAGGAGTAGGTAAGAAAGATGCGAAGAAGGGGTATGTGAGAGTGGAGTATTTTGAAGATGACGAAGAAGATAAAGAGTTGAAATGGAGAGAGAAGAGCATGAATCGCATGGTGGAGAAGATGAGAGAATTGGGCGAGTTTGGCGAAATGGCAGTTTTAGTACGCAAAAATAAAGAGGCGCAGATGGTGGCAGAGAGACTGAGACGGGAGGAGATACCATTTTATTCGTCGGAAGCATTGTGTGTGGCAGATGATGTGGCGGTGAGATTTATAGTCGCCGTATTGGAATATTTGATGCAACCATACGAGCAGTTGTATAGAGCTAATATGGTGGCATTGCACAGAGAGGTGTGTGAGGGTAGGATGGTTGATGCTGAGGATTATGAATTGATGTCGTATAGAGGCGAAGATTATGGAGATTGGGAAAGACGCTTGTTGGGAGATGAGAAAATGGCAGAGAGATTTGCGCGAGTGAAATATTTGTCGTTGATGCAGATGATAGAGTCGTTGATAGATGTATTTGAGTTGGATAGGGTGGAGAGTGGTGTGCATGGCATATATTTGCAATCGTTTTTGGACAAGGTGCAGAATTATGCTATTGATGGTACGTTGGACATTCGTTCGTTGTTGGAATATTGGGCGCAACAAGGCAAGAAAACTTTCGTAGCAATGCCAGAAGGTGGTGATGCAGTGAGAATTATTACAATTCATAAATCAAAAGGATTGGAATTTGGAATAGTGTTTATTCCGTTCATGAATTGGAAATTCGGCTTGTCGGGGCATGACAATATACAATTGGCAACTACGGCAGAAAAAAGACGCGAGAATCATCTGTTTGTGGACGAAATAGGGGTAGTGCCAATAAACACAAGGAGTTCCAAAAAATTGCTTAATAGCGAGTTTAAGGATGATGTAGTAGAAGAATTTATGGCATCGGTGCTTGATGTGTTGAATGAATTGTATGTTGCCACAACGCGAGCTTCGAGTCAACTATATTTGCATTGCGCTTATCCAGAGGC
This sequence comes from Paludibacteraceae bacterium, assembly GCA_017550055.1. Classification (GTDB taxonomy): domain Bacteria; phylum Bacteroidota; class Bacteroidia; order Bacteroidales; family Paludibacteraceae; genus Aphodosoma. The sequence goes on along the minus strand of JAFYMM010000008.1, from coordinate 413 downwards.
AAAAGACTTGAAAAAGAATAGTGATGAGATAAATGACATAGCCGTTTGGGATGTGATTAGTCGTGTGTTGAGTGGTGGAGAAAGTGAGATGGAAGTGTATGAGGTAGGTGAGCCAAGTGTGGGAAGTCATTCAGAGAAATTGGATGAGTTGGATGTGAAAATAGTAGAATTGAAGCGAGATCAGGAGTTGCAACCAACAGAAGAAGAGTTGGCAAAACGAGCAGAATTGCGATATACATATTCGGAAGATACGGAAGACGTGCGTAGATATGGAATTTTGATGCATAAATTGTTTGAAAGAATTGTGGAACTTGATGATGTGGCGAGAGCAATAGAGTGGCTTGAGAGAGAGGGAGAGGATGTAGGAGAATTGCGTAGTGAGGTGGATGAGATAATCGCAATAGAGGGAGTCG
>JAFYMM010000063.1 GCA_017550055.1 Paludibacteraceae bacterium | reverse complement strand
TATTTATCTCCCACAGATTACACAGATTTTTTCGCTTCGCTCAAGATTCTTGCTACGCTCGGCATAAGAAAAATAAATTTTACTTTTGCTCTCGCTTATAACAAAATTCGCTCTTTGACTACGTCAAAATCGCTCTACGGATGACACAGATGCCATGCGGCGTTTTATATCGAACTGACGTTAATTTATAATTTTAGAATATTTTTCTGCCCACTATTGAAATTAAATTTTTAAGAAGCGGTCCATTGTGCGACGGTCTTCTTTTTCTTTGAGAGTTTCGCGCTTGTCGTAGGCTTTTTTACCACGAGCAAGGGCTATTTCGAGTTTAGCAAGACCTTTTTCGTTAGTGAAAAGTTTTGTCGGCACGATAGTATAGCCAGTCTCTTTGGTGGCTTTTTCGAGTTTACGAAGTTCGCGCTTGTTGAGCAAAAGTTTGCGTTCGCGCTTGACATCATGGTTATAATAATAGCCAAGTCTATAAGCAGAAATTTGCATATTACGCACCCATAATTCGCCATTTGAGAATTGGCAATAGGTGTCAACAAGACTCGCTTTGCCCTCACGAATCGACTTAATTTCAGTGCCATACAATACCAATCCCGCAGTGAATCGTTCAACCAATTCGTAATCGAAACTCGCACGCTTATTCTTGATATTTACTTGTTGTTGTGGTTTCATTTTTATTAAATTTCTTATTTTTGCAAAGTTACTAAAAAATGCACAATGCACAATGCAGAATGCGTAATTTTTATATTTATACTAAAAAAAATCGTGCAAAAACTTGCTTTTGGCGAAAAAATTTTGTATATTTGCAACGAGAAAAATAGTTGACTAAAAAAATATAAAGCCCTCTGTTTATGAAACGATTATTTTTTATTAGTTGCTTGATGTTTATGGTTATAAACGTCATGGCGTATCAGCCTATATTGGTTGAAGGACGTATTTGGAGTGTTTTAGTTCACGGAGGATTTACAGGTATTGATAGTATAGATAATCTACCACCTACTTCACATTATTATAAAGTAGATGGGGATTCGGTTATAGGAGGTGAAACATATAAAAAAGTACATAGATCTTATAATAAAATTGATTGGAAATTATATAGATTAATGATGGAAAATGCAGAGGAAGGGAAAATCTGGGAATATGGATATAGTTATCTAAATCAGGTGTATTATAAAGACCTGATTATCAACTTTAATCTTAATTTAGGTGATAGATTAAAAGAAAGTGGTAGTAGTGTGTGCGAAAACATCAAATATGTAAAAGACAAAAGAGGGAATACCTTGAAAAGAATGGATTTTAGAGAGTATTGCTGGATTGAGGGGTATGGATATGAATATTACATACTTGATGGAGGTGCTTATTATTTATCTTCGGTTGAAGATGAGGATGGAGTTTTGATTGAACGTTCGAAAGATTGGGAGTGTTATAACCCGATGGTAGTTGAGGGGTATAGTTGGAATGTGGTGTATACTGGTGCAGATGACGGAGATGACATTGAGACATTTCACACATATACTGAAAGAATAGAAGGAGATACTATAATTAATGGTGTGGTTTATACGAAACTTTGGGAGGCTTACGATGCTAATTTAACAAATAAACAATTTTTAGCTTTAATAAGAGAAGATGTTGAAGAACAGAAAGTATTTGCATATAAT
>JAFYMM010000062.1 GCA_017550055.1 Paludibacteraceae bacterium | reverse complement strand
CAATGATTAATCGATTGTGTTGCTTCTAGTTGAGAGATAGAGGCATCACTCATACATTTTATTTCGGATTTGTTGCCGTTGTCGTGTAATGTGATGGTGTATTCAACCGCATCGGGAGTGGTGCAGGTGACGTAGTTTATTGTTTGTTTGTAGATGGAGAGGTATGAGGTTGCTTTTTCTTTGCAAGCAAAAAAATTATAAGATTCGTTAAAACATAAGTATTTAAAACAATCTGAATATTCATTGCGAATTTCTACAGCATGTGTTTCTTGTTTGAATGTAAATAACCAAGAGCTCCAAGTTTTTATTTCTGTTATTGTGCTTATTTTTTCTTTTTTAACAGTATTAGATAAATATCCATTGTCATTTTTTATTCCCCATAACAAATCGTTTATTTTCGTCAATGTGAATATTTGAACATTGTTATTGGGGATAATGGTTGATTTGTCTTCGCTTTTAGTTATTTCGATAGCTTTTAGTTGGTCATTTGTGTTGAAAGTTGTACCTATAGCATAATTATAAGTATAGGCGGTGATTATTATTTTGTCGTTATCTTTTAGTTCTGTATTTGATTTGACTTGTTGCCATGGAATTTCGTCTGTTGATGCTTTGTCGGCAAAGAGAGCGTAGAGATTTAGGTCGGTTGTAGGGATGTAGTCGGTGGTTATGAGTGTTGGAGGGGTGGAGTTGGAAGTTTTATATTGGGCGGCATCAGCTTCTGTAATCCAACCTGCAAATATATTGATTTCGTCGTTGCATGATTCAAGACTTAACTCTGGGAATGAGCCTATTGCTGAACCTTGTTCTATTTGTTGGGTGTGTACGATTGCGCCTTTGTGGTAGTAGTTGATAGAAACATTATCTCCCCATATATTTATGGAGATAATGTTTAGTATAATGATAAATAGTATTAATTGTTTTTTCATGGGTTGAATTTTTACATTTATAATTATTTACTTATTGGAGTATTTCTTTTTTATAATCCATATAAAAGCAAATAGTAACATAGGAATGGTCCCATCTTCTATAGGTACAGGTTTTGATGGATCGTATGGCTTGTCGTTGCGGTTAAGTGCGTTTGTCCTATTTTTTGTTGTAATAATGTCGTCGCTATTTTCTGTATCTTTAGAGATGAGTATGGGAGTTAATTCGATTTGTATGGGTGTGCTGTATGTTATATTTTGTGTTGTATTGTAGTTAAAACCGTGCGAATGATAATAATTGTTGTTCTGAAATGAGCCAAATGTTGTAGTGTTTGTTTCGTTTTTTATGTTTATAGTGTTGTATAGGAGACCTTTGTTCGTTTTGGGTAGTGTTGTGTTGGTGTGATTTGTGATATTTATTGGTTTACGGATATATGAATTCGAAAAATCAGGATGCCATGTGTCGGGCATTTGAAGGGTTGGTTGAGATGATAGTGTTGTAGAAAATAGGATGATTATAATGAATTTGATGTAATAAATTTTCATTTTGCATAGTTTAAAGGGGTAGTTCTATTTTGTTATTTAGGAGAATTTGTTTTGTATATTCGTACCCAATATTAAATATGTCTTCAAAATGCTCGGTGTCGAACATGCCATATTGTTTGGCTTGGTCGGGTTCGAGGACGAGATTGCAGATTTTCTTTTCGGGTACTGTGCTTGATTGGATTGAGAGATTGTATATTCGTTCGAGTATCTGTTTGGTGGTGTGTACTGTGTTGTCGTAACGAATAGGGTTTACGTGGCAACCGATGAGAAATTTGCATTGAGAGCGAATAAGCGATGCGGGCATATTGTTGAAAATACCCCCATCGACATACACTTTGCCATCAATTTCTTTTGGTGTGAGAAAGATAGGTACAGATGCAGAAGCAACGATTTTTTCGATTAGTGGACCTGTTGAGAATACTGCATTTTCGCCAACGGTAAGTTCGGTGGCGTTGATGCATAGTGGTAGTTTTAGTTCCTCAAAGGTTTTAGCAGATATGGCTTCGCTAATCATTTTTTCAAACTTACGAGTGCTGAGTAGGCCTTTCTTTGGGCGAATAAATCCTACATAGTCCATAAATTTGGTTTGCTTGAAGAAGTAACATATTTCGTCGGGAGTTTTGCCATCGGCATAGAGAGCTGCGACGATGGCTCCTGCGCTTACGCCAGAGAGTATCTGTGGACGTAAGCCGTATTCTTCAAGTGCTTTTAGCACGCCTGCGTGAGCCAATCCTTTGGCTCCACCTCCACTAAGAGTTAGTCCGATACGATACATTAAAAGTTTGTGGTTTTTATAGTGTTGTCAAAAGCCATGCAAGGTATGTACCATAGATTGCAAGCATTGTGATGCCTTCTATGCGATTGATGCTACGTTTGCGGCTAATGATGATGAATATGAGTAGGAGAAGGCTACTGCCAGTTGCCATAGCAGCATCGACTTGTATGTTTTCGTAGCTTGATAGAGGATTGATTAAAGAGCTTAATCCTAGTACGAAAAATACGTTGAATATGTTTGAGCCTATAACATTGCCAATGGCGAGGTCGGTGTTCTTTTTGAGGGCAGCCATTGCAGATGTTGCAAGTTCTGGTAGAGATGTGCCGAGCGCAACAACTGTAACTCCGATGACAGATTCGCTGATACCCCAAGATTTTGCAATTGTAACAGCGTTGTTTACGATAAGTTCGCCTCCGACTACGAGACCTGCTAAGCCAATTATAATAAGCAATATAGATTTCCATATCGGCATAGCTTGATAACTTTCGGTAGAAGATTTATCGCGATTGTTTAGCCCTTGGTATATGGTGTAGGTGCAGAAAATGATGAAAACGATTAAGAGCATTAAGCCATCGAGGCGAGATATTCCATTGCGAGATTCGCCGAGATGGAGTAGTCCGAAAAAGTTAGTGCCAAGCAAAAGGACAGCTAACCCAGCTAATGCGCTAATAGGTATTTCGATGTGGTAGGTTGATTTTTGACAAACAACAGGGAATATAGTTGCCGAAATACCAAGAATTATGAGGGTGTTGATGATATTGCTGCCAAGTATATTGGTAAGGGCAATATCGGAAGAGCCTTCTGCAGCAGCAACTATGTTGACTACTAACTCAGGAGCCGATGTGCCGAATGCTACGATTGTGAGACCAATTACTAAGTCGGAAATATTGAGACGTTTTGCTAAGCCAGATGCACCATTGATAAGCCAATCGGCAGAAATGGTTAATAAGGCAAAGCCTATGATAAGGAGTAGGTAGTTCATATTATTTAGAGTTTAGTGTTGAAAGAGCTTTTAGGACAGTTTCGTCAGTTGTATAGAGTAGAGGATAGAAGCCTTCATCGCCGAGAATATTACGTACGATATAAGAGTTGATATGCTCGTTGATGAGAGAACGAGAGATGTCTTTGTCTTTGTTCGATCCTGTAATATTTTCTTTTTCGGCATAAGCAACAAGTTGGTTGAATAGTCCTTGTGTGTTGAGATAGGTGTTGAGCGATTGCCAATCGGTGTATTTTTTGAGCTCAGAACGATGGGCTTCTGTGTATTTGAGTGCAAATTTGTAGATAAGAGCCTTATTTACTAATTTAGTGAAATAAGGAGTGATGTCGGTAGTGTCGCGAGGGACGAAGACGTCAGGCATGATGCCACCACCACCATAAACTATACGACCATTT
>JAFYMM010000061.1 GCA_017550055.1 Paludibacteraceae bacterium | reverse complement strand
TGCAAAGTTACCTATATATTTTGATATTAACAATTATTTTAAGAAATATTTTGAAAAATTCACTAAGAATACTTTTTCTTTTGCGCGAGTTATTGCGGTGTATAACCACTGATAGTATTCTCGTGTTATCATCTCCTCTGTTATGTATCCTTGGTCAATATAAACATGGTCCCACGAGCCGCCTTGTGATTTATGTCCCGTAATGGCATATGCAAATTTCACTTGTAGGGCATTGTAGAACTCATTATTTTGCATCTCTTTCCAGAATTTTCTCTTATCACCAATGTCGGCATAATCTTCTGCTATTGCGTTCATTACGTTTTGATTAAGCGCGTTTTGCGCAGCTGGAGTTTCTGTATATAACGAGTCAATTAATATCCGTGCAGTCACTTCAATGTCATAATCAATCAATCTCAGTGTCAGGTCTGCAAATCTTGCCCCGTATAGCTCATAATGTTTCCCTACACGCATAATCTCCGCAATATCACCATTTGCAATAAAGTCAAGATTATCATAAGGTTTCGACCAATAATAGTTGTTTTTTGTCACAATCAAATAGTCGCCTCTCGACAATTCATCCTCTTTCATCATCACCTGTCCCCTAACTCCTCGATTATACAACACCGCCCGTTTATTCGAGTATGTCAATATAATTGTATTTTCTTCGCCAACTTGGGCGTACGAGTTCTCTAATTCTTCAACCAAATTTTCTCCACTAACAACTGTCACATCATTAAAATTTGGATTTAATTTTATAGGCGTAAAAGGTTCATTCTCTATTGCTTGACGTATTTTTGTTGCATTGAATAGTATCCCGCTCTCTCCCGCCTGACGTATCACTTGAGTCAATTGGTATTCCATCACATCCAAGCCATATCCCTCCATGATAGACCTATTCAGTGCTGGCGACGAATTTTGTCCTATAGGCAACAACTGAGCAGTATCTCCAACCAAAATCATACTACAATTATCGCCCGAATATACATATTCCACCAAATCATCTAGCAATCTTCCCGACCCGAATTCAACCCCCGATGCGCTCTGATTTGCTATCATAGAAGCTTCATCTACAATAAATAACGTGTTTTTAAACGAGTTGTAATTTACATTAAAGCTAAAATCACCTGCCGACTTCTGTCTATATATCACCTTGTGAATGCTGTATGCCGCATGGTTCGAGTAGTTGCTCAACACCTTTGCCGCACGCCCTGTCGGTGCCAGCAACACTGTGTTTTGCCTCAATGCCTTCATTGCCATTATCAGTCCGCTGACAATAGATGTTTTTCCCGTTCCCGCAAATCCTTTCAGTATAAATGCTTTTGTATCAGTAGGCATACAGCAAAACTGAGCCAACAAATCAATCAATTCTTTTTGTTGTCTCGTTGGTTCGAATGCCAACTCTCTTTTTATTGCATCTGCTAATGTTGTGTAAATCATATTTTCTATAGGAAAACTTATTGTATAACGTACGATAAGTAATGCGCATAAAATACAATAACCCCTCCTTTTCCTAAATATAGGATAGAGATACCTTCAAGCAACCCTCACCGTACCTTCACCATATCTCTAAAAATACAATAAGTATAAAAAACAATGCACCTTATCACTAAGATGCATTGTCCATTTGTTATTAACCCATTAAAATTTATTATTAACGAAGTTTAGCATCTAATTTCTCAGTCAAGTTTTTGATGAGTTTTTGCATAATTCCGTCAATTTGTTTATCTGTGAGTGTTTTTTCTTTATCTTGTAACGTAAAGTTCACAGCATACGATTTTTTACCTGCTTCCAAGTTTTTGCCTTCGTAAACGTCAAACAATGTTACGTTTTTTAACAATTTCTTGTCTGTATCGAATGCAATTTTCTCAATTTCAGCAAAACGCACTGATTTGTCAACCAACAATGCCAAGTCACGTTTCACTTCAGGGAATTTCGAAATTTCTGTATAGCTGATTTTACGTTTATTCAACTCTTTCAAGCAAGCTTTCCATTGAATGTCAGCGTAATAAACTGTATTTTCAATATCGAATGCTTTCAATTGTTTAGGAGCTACAACGCCAATCGTAGCCAACAACTTGCCGCTTACTGTTTTGATTTCCAATGCTTCCGAAAGCAAATCATTGCTTACTTCTGCAATTTGAGTTTTACGCAAGTCAATACCCATTCTCACGAGTACATTTTGCACATAAGCTTTTAATTGATAGAAACTTACTTTGTCGTTTGATGCTGCCCAGTTCAATCCATTTTTGCGACCAGTAATCCACATTGCCAAGTGATACTCTTCCGAGTAGCCATCTAATGAACTTTCAGCATTTTTGCGTTTTTCTGCATCGAAATGGTAGCAGTTACCGAATTCATAGAATTTCAAATCTGCATTTTGACGGTTAGCATTGCGTGCAATACTTTCCAAACCTCCGAACAACATAGTCTGACGCATCACGCTCAAGTCTTGGCTGAGGCTATTTAATATGCGGACGCAAGTTTCTGCTGTATAGCTTGTTAAGCCTTCGTAATATGCCAATTTAGTGAGCGAGTTGTTCAATATTTCATTGAATCCATTGGCTGTCAATTGTTCCGAAATCAAGTTTTCCCATTTTGTAGAGTCAACACCTTTCGAGAAACTGAGGTTAGATGTCAATCTGTCGCTCAATTCTACGTTGTTGTAGCCATATATACGGAGAATATCTTCAATTACGTCCACATCACGTTGAACATCAACACGATAAGCTGGCACTTCCAATTTATATCCTTCTGCATCTTTCTCCAACACTTTCATCTCAAGACCTTCAAATATACGCTCAATTTGTTCAGTTTCAATAACTTTACCGATTAATGAGTGGATTTTTTGAAGTTTAATATCAACGATGAAGTTGTTGAGTGGAGTAGGGTAGATGTCAGTAATTTCTGATGCTATTGTACCGCCAGTCAACTCTTTAATCAACATGGCAGCATATTTCAAAATATATACAGTGTTGTGTGGGTCGATACCACGTTCGAAACGGAAACTTGCGTCTGTATTCAATCCGTGGCGGCGAGCTGTTTTGCGAATAGACACAGGGTTGAAGTAAGCCGATTCGATGAAGATATTTTTAGTCTCTTCGGTTACACCTGAATCCAAACCACCAAATACACCACCAATACACATTGGCTCTTCGGCATTGCAAATCATCAAATCTTCTGCCGAAAGTGTACGTTCCACGCCGTCCAATGTAGTGAATTTGCTTCCCTCTTCAGCTGTACGCACTACCACTTTGCCACCTTTAATCTTATCTGCATCAAAGGCATGCAATGGTTGTCCAAATGCATGGAGAATATAGTTAGTAGCATCTACCACATTATTTATAGGGCGTAGTCCAATCACTTGCAACGCATCTTTCAACCATTTTGGCGACTCTTCCACTTTTGCATCTTTCACAGTGATACCTGTGTAGCGAGGGCAACGCTCTGCATTTTGCAATTCAATTGCGATAGGCAATTCGTTGTTGTCTGCTTTGAAGTCGTCAACTGATGGTTTGCTCAATTCGTAAGGAATATTATGTGCTTTGAAGTACGCTGCCAAGTCGCGAGCCACACCATAGTGTGATGTTGCATCAGCGCGGTTAGGGGTAATATCCACTTCAATCAAAGTATCATCTTCAATGCCAAAATATTCGCGAGCTGTCATACCTACTTTTGTGTCGGCTGGCAATACCATGATACCATCATGACCTGTACCAACGCCAATTTCGTCTTCTGCGCAAATCATACCAAATGATTCTTCACCGCGTATTTTTGACTTTTTGATTGTGAAACTTTCTTCTCCGTCATAGAGCACAGTACCCACAGTTGCAACAATAACTTTTTGACCTGCAGCTACGTTAGGCGCACCACACACAATTTGCATTGGGTCGCCTCCCACAGTTACAGTCGTAACGTGCAAGTGGTCTGAGTTTTCGTGGTCACGGCATGTGAGCACCTCGCCCACAACCAATCCTTCAAGACCTCCTTTTATTGTTTGTACTGTTTCTACACATCCAACCTCAAGTCCGATTGAAGTCAATATCTTAGCCAACTCTTCAGCAGGCAATTCAGTTTTAAGATAGCGTTTAAGCCAATTGTACGAAATATTCATTTTCTTAGATTATTAGTAGCGAGCTTTTGTTGCTCGCTACTAGTTACTTGTTACTTTTTATTATTTCATTAAAGAATGCATCGCATCGCCAAGGATTTTCACTCCTTTTTCGATGATTTCTTCATTCACGTTACAGAATGAGATGCGAATGTGGCGATTGTCTCTGCCGTCAGGTGTGAAGGCTGAACCTTTCACGAATACTACGCCATTTTTGCTACATTCGTCAAACAAAGCGTCTGTGTCAACGCCGTCTGGCAATCTCAACCATACGAAGAAACCACCTTTTGGTTCTACGAATGTTGCTTCTGCAGGGCAATATTTTCTGATTGCTGCCACCATAGCATCACGACGAAGTTTGTATGTATCACGAAGATAAACCACATATTTGTCCATACGACCTGTGCGGATGAATTCGTATGCCAAGATTTGTGAGAACACTGGTGTACATGCGTCCATTGATTGTTTAGCAATTTCTGCTACGTCATACAATTCGTTTGGAACAATCATCCAACCAATACGCAAACCAGGACCAAATATTTTTGAGAACGAGCTACAATAGATAAATTGTTGTTCGTTTTCAGCGTATGCTTTCATTGGTTTGATGAGTTTTGCTGTATCTTCATCAAAATAGAGGCGACCGTAAGCATCATCTTCAAGCACCATTGTGTCTGGGTATTTAGCCATCATTTCGATGAACTCTTTACGACGTTGTTCGCTGTAAGTCAAGCCGGCAGGGTTGTGGAATGTTGGAGTGATATAGATGAATTTAGGTTTGAGTTTCAATGCTCTTTCCAATTCTTCAATCACGATACCTTCATCGTCCAATGGAATACCGATTACTTGTGCGTTGTATGAGCAGAATGCGCCAAGACTACCTACGAATACAGGGTCTTCTGTCAACATAATGTCGTTAGGGTCGAGCATCAATTTTGCTACGATGTTCATTACTTGAGTCGAACCAGTTGTGATAATGACTTTGTTTTTTGTCATATCAAAACCTTGTGCTTCTGATACTTTTTTGATTTCTTCGATGAGCAATCCAAGACCATCAGTAGTACCATATTGCAAACCAATTTCCATCATTTTGCGTGGAACAACTTGCACCATTTCGCGTACATCGTCGATTGGGAACAAATCTTCGCCTGGCATACCGCCTGCAAAAGAGATAATATTAGGGTTAGCTACTACGCGCAACATTGCACGGATTGGACTTGGGCGAAAAGCCTCAACATTCTTTGAAAGTCTCATAATAGATTGTGTTTTAAGTATTAGTGTTAATGATTAGTTATTAGTTGTTAATGATTAGTTGTTTGTTGTCAGTATCTTTATAATTTTCAACTTTCAACTTTCAACTCAAAAATTATCCTTTAAGCGATACTGTGCGGTTGAATACCAATTTGCCGTCTTTTGTGTCAAGGTCGGTGTTGAAGTAACCGATTTTGAGGAATTGATATTTATCGCCAGGTTTAGCCTCTGCCAACGATTTTTCAACGCGAGCACCAGTGATTACCTTCATTGAGTCTGGGTTCAAAAGGTCGCGGAAGTCGCCTTCTTCAGCCGATGGATTTTCTACTGCAAACAAGCGGTCATACAAGCGGATTTCTGCTTCTACGCTTGAGTCAACATCCACCCAGTTGATTGTACTCTTCACTTTTTTGTTGCCACCTTCAGTACCCGATTTAGTGTTAGGGTCGTATGTAGCATATACTGTTGTTACATTGCCTTCTGCGTCTTTTTCGCAACCTGTTGCTTGGATGATATAAGCACCTTTCAAGCGCACTTCACGGCCACCAGGGCTGAGGCGGTAGAAGTCTTTGTCTGCTTCTTCGCGGAAGTCGCCACGTTCGATATATACTTCACGGCCGAATGGCACTACGCGTGTACCTGCTGTTTCGTTGTCTGGGTTGTTTTCCATAACGAGGTCCTCTGTTGTGCCTTCTGGATAGTTTGTAATCACCAATTTGATAGGGTCGAGGATAGCACAAACGCGAGTTGCACGTGGTTTGAGGTCTTCGCGAGCAGCAGCTTCGAGGAGAGATACGTCGTTCAATGCCTCATATTTTGTATAACCAATTTTGTTGATGAACGAACGGATACTTTCAGGAGTATAACCACGACGACGGAGACCGCAGATAGTTGGCATACGAGGGTCGTCCCATCCACGAACAAGACCTTCTTGCACTAATTGCAACATTTTGCGTTTACTCATCACTGTGTATGTGATATTCAAACGGTTGAATTCGCGTTGTTTAGGGCGATATTCGTCTGTTGCAAATTGGTCGATATAGTAGTCATAGAGAGGGCGGTGCACTTCAAACTCAAGTGTGCAGAGCGAGTGTGTTACACCTTGCATAAAGTCGCAAATAGGGTGTGCAAAATCGTACATAGGATAAATGCACCACTTATCCCCCGTGCGATAGTGTGTTTCCCTTAAAATTCTATAGATAACAGGGTCACGCATATTGATGTTTGGAGAAGCCATATCAATCTTAGCCCTCAAACACTTTTCGCCATCCTTATACTTGCCTTCGCGCATTTCCTTAAAGAGTTTTAAGTTTTCTTCTACGCTTCTGTTTCTATAAGGACTTTCCTTGCCCGGCTCTGT
>JAFYMM010000060.1 GCA_017550055.1 Paludibacteraceae bacterium | reverse complement strand
TTTGCTATATATTCCAACTTATATCTCTCTTCGGCTACGGCCTTCAATGGTGCGCCATCTATCTTCTCATCCAACAATCTACAAATATCCCCCACCGATTTGAAATATACCGCACGCCCCATCGTCGTCTCCCGATTATACACCACATCGTATGCAATAATTGGTCGTCCAAAAAACATCGCCTCAACCAACGACGGATTCGTTCCTCCTGCACTATGCCCATGCATATACCATCCTGCATTCTTTCTGAGCACATATAGCACATCCAGGTCATACAACGCATCCACAAACACAATATTCTCACACGCTCTATATTTCTCTCTCAACGCAAACCCATAGTGGCTCTTACGCCAATTGCCCACAAACACCAACTTCCTCCCACTTCGAGCAAACGCCTCCAATATCAAATGGCAATTATTCTCTGGCTCTATCCTACAAATCGACACCGCATACCCTCCTCTCTCTACTCCATATTCTCGCAATATCTCCTCCTCTCTCTCTCCGTCCACCTCACGCATCACATGGTCGCCACCATAGGCTATCAATTCAGGCTTCTTACCATATCTCTCCACCACATACTCTTCTATGCCCTTATTGTCAGCCACCACCACATCGGCACATCTCACAGCCATCCATTCCGACAACCGCAAGAAACATCGTGCCATACTTCCCCACTTCTTTCTCCTATGCTCCAACCCATCTATGTTCACCACCACCTTACTCTTTGAAAACAATTTCACAATCGGCAAGAACAAACATCCCGACACGCCCAACACCAACAACACATCATACCCCTTCAATGCTCTACACATCAACACAATGTCATACACCACACTCTGCGCCCCATTTGCCGACAAAGGCACATACTTCAACTCACACCCCTTATAACTCTCCAAACGTTCGGGCATATCCGTCGCACTGCAAAACACCGTATATTTCACATCATCCGCACAATTCTCCCCTATAATGTTCTCCACCAACGACTCAAACCCACCATACTTGGCAGGCACACCTTGTATTCCTATAATCGCAACTTTTTTCATAATCATATAAAGTCTATAGTCAACGGACTACTGTCAACGGTCACCATCCGGATTTAAAATCTCCCACAGATTTTTTCTTCTCACAGAAAATATTCGTCTCTCACGGAACCCACAGAATTTTTATCTCCCACAGATTACACAGATTTCTCAGATTCTTTTCTTCTCTTTTTGATGCGCTCTCGACTGCGTCGGAATCGCGCTACAGATTTTCACAGATTACAACTCGCTTCGCGAGTTATAATACTTTTCTAAATATAGATTCTGTTATTTTATCTGTATTAAAATTAACTAATATACCAGCACTCTTCTTTGCTAAACGCATATATGTAAGCAACTGTTTATGATGAACATCTTTAATTGCTTCAACTGATTTTAACTCTATTATCACACTATCTTCAACCAATATATCTAACCTAAAATCAGTCGGTAACAATACCCCATCATAATAAACATCTATCTTCACTTGTCTTTCAACCTTCAAACCCTGTTTACTCAACTCATGCATCAAAGCCAACTCATATACACTCTCCAACAAACCTGGTCCTAATACATTATATACAGCGAAAATAGCACCTCTTATCTTATATGTTATATCATTTATTTCCATACTATAAAAATCTGTGTTAATCTGTAGAGCGCCTTTTTAGCAAAGCTAAAAACAGCGAATCCAAACTAAAAACAAAAAAAACACTACAACTCATTAAACAACACACAGACACTATAACAATACACAAAACAAGATCCGTGTTATCTGTGTAATCTGTGGGAGATTAATATCCGTGAGAGATAAAAAACTCTGTGGGAGATAATTATCTGTCGACTATAAAATCCGTTTCATATTTCGTTTATGTTGTTCTTCAAACACCCACTCCAATATCTCCGTCACCATCTCCTCAGCCGTGCCCTCATTCACAAACTTCCTATACCCCTTCTTCCCTGCCAAATAATCAATCCTCTCATTAATCGCCTCAATCCCCTCGCGCGTCAACTCCTGCTTACGTGCAAGAATCGTATCCACCTCAGCCGTAAGCAAAATATTATAGTCCAACTGCGGAATAAATACCCGTCCAAACCAATAGAGAAACCTGTAGTTCAAAAAAATCCCAGAATAGCAACGCGGTCCAGTATATCTGGTATATCCAGTCCATCGACCGTTGACTTTTTTCGATAAGGGAGGGCATAGTTAAGCTTGCTTAAACTATGCCGAGCGCAGAAAAAATCTTTGAGCGCAGCGAAAAAATGTTGTCTGTTAATCGAGCGAAGCGATAAAAAATCTGTGTTCATCTGTAGCGCGCCTTGCGCAGCAACAGCGCATCTAAAAAGAGAGAAAGAAAAATCTGAGTTATCTGTGTTATCTGTGGGAGAAAAAGATAATTCTGTGAGAGACAAAAAATAG
>JAFYMM010000059.1 GCA_017550055.1 Paludibacteraceae bacterium | reverse complement strand
TGTAACCATCTGCATACCAATGATAGGGAAGAATATAGCTACAATTCTCATTCCTCTCACCGAGCGTGCAATCAACTCTTCGTCGGAGGTGAAGATGCGGGCAATCAATCCTGGCGTAAATTCACAAATCATAAAGCCCACAAACATAATTACTGTGGCCCAAATGATAGTTAATTTCAATACACTCAGCATTCTATCTATATTACGTGCTCCATAATTATATCCAGCAATTGGTTGCATGCCTTGATTTAGACCCATTACCACCATAATGAACACGAACGTGATTCGGTTAACGATGCCGTATGCCCCAATAGCCAAGTCGCCTCCATGTTGTTGGAGTCCGTTGTTGATGAAAATCACTATGATACAAGCGGCTACGTTCATCAAAAACGGTGCCATGCCAATAGAAAGTGAAGCTGTCACGATGCGGCGGTCAAGTTTGAATATGCCAGATTCGAAGTGCAACACCTCTTTTTTGTTCATAAATGAAATCAAAATCCATGTCAATGCTACAATTTGTGCTAATATAGTGGCAATGGCAGCACCACGTATTCCCCAACCGAAACCGAATATGAAGATAGGGTCGAGTATAGCATTGAGCACTACGGTGAGGATTGTCATTATCATCGACCGTTGAGGGTGTCCGCCCGAACGCATTACGGCGTTCAGACCTAGATACATATGTGTCACTACGTTACCATAAAGAATAATCTTCATATACTCGCGCGCATATTGCAATGTATTTTCGCTGGCACCAAAAAAGAGCAAAATCTTATTGAGAAACAAGAGCGATATTGCCATAAAAGCTACCCCGATGATAACATTCAATGCCACCACATTGCCTAATGCCTTGCGTGCCGAGGTGTAGTCTTTCTGTCCTAATTTTACCGATACAATCGTACTTGCTCCCACGCCGACTAATGCGCCAAATGCGGCAGCCAAGTTCATAAACGGAAACGTAACAGCCAATCCCGAAATAGCCAATGGTCCAACGCCTTGACCAATAAAGATGCTGTCAATCATATTATATAACGACGACGCCGTCATTGCAACAATCGCTGGCACAGCATATTGTCGCAACAATCGCCCAATCGATTCAGTTCCTAAATTTGTAGGTAAAGCCATAATTTAATAGATTATAGAGATAATTCCTAATTTTCTATCTAAAGTTTCAAAAGACCTTTGGAGCATAATTATTGTTTGATTCTGGATGGGTAATTATGCATTATGCATTGGATTAAAGTTCTCGCAGAACATCCAGCGACCGCAAATCACCAAATTCTGCCATATGTAATTTATAGTATTTAATAATGTGGTCTAAAATATCATTTCTCTGGCGGCGGTTCACATCCATAAGATACATCGTGTCGTAGTCCAATCGCAGTAGATGCACAAATGCCATAGTGTCATTTGGTAGCAAATAGTTGTTGTGCAAAGGCAATCGTCTCACAAAACACCCATTCTCCAAATCAAAGCACACACCTGAGTCAAATCCTTCAAGATTAGGGAAGAAGCCTAAATAATGTGTCAGTTTAATTAAAAACACCAAATGAAAATTTGCATCACCTCGTTCTATGTCATTATATCTACGAATAGAGTCGAATATAAAATCAAACAATCGCTCATCTCGTTGCATCGAGCGTAGTGCATGTTGCAGAAATTCAGCCAAAAATTGTGCCATCAGCACTTTGTTTGGTTCCATCATCAGCATTTCGCATCCAGGCAGAGCCACACATTCGGTCACATGCATCACCTGTTGCGATGGTCGTCCATGCAGTTCCACCGACAGCAATGTCAACGGCTGAATATGCGATAATCTCATCTTACTTCGTTTGCCAACTTTCACCGACACAGTCACATAGCCCAATTCGTCCGTAAACAAATTCAGCATATAACTATTGTCGCTATACAGCGTCGATGTCA
>JAFYMM010000058.1 GCA_017550055.1 Paludibacteraceae bacterium | reverse complement strand
TTTTTCTTATTTATCCCAACAAAATAAGATTTTTTTTGAATAAAAACACATTCTCCCCCCCCGAAAAAAACTGCTGATTTTCAACACTATACAATCTTACAGCTCATATAATCATTCCTCTTTCATCATTTCTCCATAATAATACGCATACGCAGCATCTCGCGCTCTATAATATTTCCCCTCCGATTCGTCCACTACCGATTGCCAATACGCCTTTCGCTCCTCATTTTTCATTTCCTCTGACACTCGAGCATTCACTTCTCTCATCACCCTTTGTGCCTCTAACTGTTTTTCGGTAGCCACAAATTCGCGTTTCTTCATTCTATATTCATGCGTCACACCATCTCTTGTGCGATAGACCATGTCGTCTTTTTTGTTGAGTTTGCCAGAAACACTCACAAAACCTTCTGAAAGTTTAACTTTTGCCATAATAGTAACAATTCGTTCATATACATTGTTAACATGAGTTCGATATAATTTTATCTCTCACGGAACTGAAAGTCTTTGAGCCTTTGGCGATAAAATACACGGAATTCTTATGTCAAACTGATGTTTATTGGTTTTTATTGATTAATTTACTAATAATCTTAATTGTTGAAGATGTCATACGGTGTACTCCTTTGGTATCTATATACACGTTGTATCCTATAGTTGAAACTACTTGCTGAGCTGCGTTGGATGCTCCATCGCCTAGGAGTTCGTCGTGAGCAGAGAAAATAGCATAGTTTTCTTTACCAAGCAAAGGTGTATTAGTTTTAATATAATTATCATAGTTACAACACATTTCATTGGTAAGTTCAAACGATTGAATTCCATCAATGCGTTCACAGAAATAGTTGTGTTTTCCAAGCCCAATTGTATGACGCACGCAGTCAGCAATAGATAGTGCTGGGTTGCAAACTACTTTTATTGCATTTGGAGCATCGGCATAAAGAACCGTCAATCCACCCATTGAAGTTCCGACAATCAACTCTGGGTTTTCTTGACAAATCAAACAATTAAGCATTGCTACATTAGTTTCAATATTTTCTCCAAAATCGGTTGTAATCCATCTGTATTGTTTAAATTTGCGAGCGAGAGAATTGATAGTGGTGCCAGCTGCGCCAGAGGCAAGTCCATGTACATATATTGCAACAGGAAGATTGTCGCATAAACCAGGCAAAGCAGTAGAGATAATCGGAATATTTACAGTCATATTATTAATATAATTTAGGTTCAAAGATAAATAAAATATTTCAAAAAAGTCACAAACGGTGACTTTATACGAGAAATTTCTGAAAAATAGATATTTTTCATTTGGAAGTGCAAAGTTACAACATGAAATTGACAACTTTTGTCAATGATTATTTTTTTTTGATTTTTTTTGAGGGGGGGGGGTAATGGCGCAGGTATGGTTATCATACGATGCACCTTGCTTGAGAGTAAGGAAAATATAGAAGTTTCATAGAATTTTGTGGTATATTTTATCACACAATGTCATGAAACATCTACAACTAACTACCAACAAAAAAAAGACAAGAGAAAAAAATCTCTTGTCTTTTATCTTTATATTTAGCGGACGCATCACACAATCTCCAACCCTAATTCACTCTTCAGAAGCTTGAAATCGGGATTTATCTCTTGCATGTGCTTGAATTTTT
>JAFYMM010000057.1 GCA_017550055.1 Paludibacteraceae bacterium | reverse complement strand
TATTATCGTTGCAATGAATATAGACATCGCTTGAGCCAGATAGGTCGCACTCGCATTGGTTGCAGATGAGAGAATAGTGGTTGCCTATGATTTTCTTGGTTATGCTACTTGCTCCGGATGATTCTATTGAGAGTGTATTTGTTTCTCCACATAGAGTGGCATCGGATGATCCAGATAGTTCGATGTTGATATTTTGAGCTATTAAGTTTCCTTTGAAGTCAGCTGAACCAGATAGTTCAATTTCTATTTCATCGGCTTTGATATCGCATTGGAAATCGGATGCTCCAGAAATATCGATGTCGATTTCTTTGCTTTGTAGGGCAAAATCGGATTGGAAGTCGGATGCGCCATGAAGTTCGACCTTTTGTAGGTTAGGGTTGTGGGGTAAGATTATTTTTATTTCTGAGCGATAGATGTGGAAATTTTTTTTGAGATATAATCTTAGTTTATTATCTATTTTTTCAATGACTACATCGTTGATGAGTTTTTCGGTTGTGATTACGGAAATTTGGTCTTGTTCGTTGCTGACAATAACGTTGATAGCATTTTCTATTTGAAGTTCGGTGTATGAGTTGTCAATATCGAATGTTTTTTCGATTTTTTCGCCTGTGAATGTTGTGCAATTGCAGAATATAGTGCAAATGAATAGGTAGAGTAGTGTTGTTTTTAGATTGATATTCATATTTTTGTAGTTTTAGAGGTTAGAAGGCAACGATGTAGTGTTGTTTTGGGATGTCGGAATTGAACCAAACGATGCCCATGTGGAAGATGTCGATGGAGAGACGTATGTCGGGGTCTTGTCGGATTTCGTTCCATGCTTGTTGCATGCCTTCGGACCAGTGGATGTCGTCGAAAATTATGATTGAGTTTTTGTGAGTTTTTGTTTTTGCGAGTTTGTAGTAGTCGAGTGTGGCTTGGTACTGGTGGTTGGCGTCGATGAATAGGAGGTCGATTTGGGGTAGTTGTTGGATTAGCAAGGGCAGAGTGTTGTTGATGTTGCCTTCTATTATGTTGATGTTTTGGAGGTTAAGTGTTGAAAAGTTGTTTTGCGCTAGGCGACATAATTCGGGCTGGCCTTCGAGAGTGTATACGTGTGAGTGGGTGTTGTTTGACGCTAGATAGGCGGTTGAGATGCCGAGATTTGTGCCAAGTTCTATTATATATTGTGAGTGGTTTGATGCGCAGAGGCGTTGGAGAAGTTGTGCTAATCGTGGGGATTTGGCACTATTTTTTAGTTCTTTGGCAACGGTGGTTGTTTTTGCTTTAGATGTGCCGAGGGATTGTAGGTGGATTGTGGTGTTGTCGTGAGATAGTTGTTGTCGTAGATTTTCGATGGAAGAGAAGCTGTAATATGGTGTACGTTCGAATATTACATAGTTGAGAGTGCGGAATGTGAAGGGCGAATGCACCCAGTGTCCTTTGCGATAATGGGCGCGAAGGATGTATTGTAGGCGTACTTTTATGTTGAATAGTAGTGACAATGGAATAGATAATTGGAAAATGCAAAGGTACAAATAATAGTTGAAATGTGAAAGTTGAAAGTTGAAAAAATTGTGTTTTTATTGATTTTATTATAATTGAAGATATGGTTATGGTATGTTTATCCTATATTTATAATATATTTATCCTATATTTATGGTATATTTATAGTATGTTTATGGTATGTTGTAGGTAAGAAGAGAGTAAGGAGAATAGGAGATTGTTGGGTGTTGTGAGATTTTAGGGGGTTGTTTATATGAAAATTTTTTTGTAACTTTGCGGGCTGAAAAAAGTAATAATTTATAACCTATTAAATATAAACAGATTTATGGCTACTACTGCTGATTTTAAAAACGGAATGTGCCTCGATATCGATGGTCAATATTTCTTTATTGTTGAGTTTTTGCACGTTAAACCAGGTAAAGGTCCTGCTTTCGTACGTACAAAATTGAAAAACGTTACAACAGGTCGTATTTTGGATAAAACTTGGAACTCGGGTGTGAAAGTACAAGAGGTTCGTATCGAACGTCGTCCTTACCAATTCTTGTATCGTGATGATATGGGTTGCAACTTGATGAATAATGAAACATTTGAACAAGTTTCAGTAAATGAAGAACTTATCAATGGTGTTAAATTAATGAAAGAAGGCGACCAATTGGAAGTTGTGGTTCACGCAGAAAGCGAAACTATTCTTTATGCTGATATGCCAACTCACGTGGTAATGGAAAT
Organism: Paludibacteraceae bacterium; assembly: GCA_017550055.1. Classification (GTDB taxonomy): domain Bacteria; phylum Bacteroidota; class Bacteroidia; order Bacteroidales; family Paludibacteraceae; genus Aphodosoma. The sequence continues at coordinate 1,439 of JAFYMM010000057.1, read as the reverse complement.
TACTTATACTGAGCCTGGTTTGAAAGGTGATACTGCTACTAACACATTGAAACCTGCTACTGTAGAAAATGGCGCAGAAGTGCGTGTTCCTTTGTTTATCAACGCTGGTGACAAAATTAAAATCGACACTCGCGATGGTTCTTATGTAGAACGTGTACGCGAGTAATAAAGTCAACAGTCAACAGTTTGATTGTGATTGATATAGAGAAAGAGCAACTCGGTGTGTGAGTTGCTCTTTTTTTGTGTTAATTGGTAATAGAATGAGGCGGGCTGGTTGAATTGGGCGGATATTCCGGAGAGACTGGAACGCTTCGCTTGACCGGGGGAATACACATTGTGAGTGGGTGTGGAAAATGTAGGTTTTCTTCGGTGCAGGTTGCTTGAGGGTTGCTGTTGGTTAGGACACACTGTGAGTGTGTGTTGTGTGGGGATGGAAAAAATTGAAATAAAATTCTTGAAAAGTTTTGTGTAATGTGAAAAAATGTTTATCTTTGCACCGTAAATAAGCCCACGCAAGGGAATGAACTTTTGGTTCGTTTTTAGAGGTGGGATTGTTTTTACAAGACATATTATTATAAGGCGTCATATAACGCTTTGACTTGGCATTTCGGAATCTGGTAAATTCTTTTAAAGCACCAAGACATTGCAGCATATTGATGTCCTCGGGATATGTATATCCATGTGCATGCTACTGAATAGTGGTGTGTGTTCGTACATATCAGCGTGGGCTTCAGTGTTGCTTGTTCGGTGCAAAGGCAATACCAGAGCCTCAGATAGCGGAACAGCAATAGTGCAGTCCCGCTTTTTTTGTGTCTAACTATTAAATATTTATAATTATGAAAATTTTGAAAAAGATACTTATAAGTTTCTTTTGTTTATTCTTTGCTACAACATTAATGATAGCATCTATTGTATGTTGTGGGAATGATTTATTTGTGATTATTTCTTTTGTTTTATGGATATTAGTAATAGCATCTTTACCAGCATTACATAATTATTTAAAATAAACATTCACTTTTTTTATATATTACTTTTTATCTAAAAAACGGTATATTTTCTTCTCTTATTATATGCTTATAAAATTCAATTTAAAATTTAGAATTAAAATTTTTCTTTATATCTATAATATTTTTATGATTTTTTAGACTTTTTATTTATAGAGATGAATAATATAAATTTCACGTTTTATTTATTAATTAAAATTGCTTTTATTGGAATTATAAAAGCATAGTTAAATATTATGAATATATCTGAAATTGCGTAAAAAATTAATATTGCGGTAAAACAACCTAACGGATCTGTTGTAATTAATGAAGAGGGTCAAAAACTTTATTTATGTCTACAACAAAATATTAATAAAATAAAAGGTCGTAATAAAGATAGCTATCATTTAGGTTCAGCAATGTATTTTTATAGAAATTATATAAATAAAGAAAATG
>JAFYMM010000056.1 GCA_017550055.1 Paludibacteraceae bacterium | reverse complement strand
TTGAACGCAGGAGTTACATTGTCGCCCAAAATGGTGTGAGCTACAGTACAATTGCGAGCATTGAAAACAACAGTTGTGAGGTTAGGGCAATTTTGGAATGCTGCTCCACCGATTGCTGTGATATTTTCGGGGATAGTTACAGATGTTAGGGTCTTGCAACCGTAGAATGCGTAGTCAGGAATAGTAGTAGCTAATGGTCCAAACTCTACAGTAGTGATTGGCGCACCGATGAATGCAGGGCGGTTGTTGTCAGAACTCATACGGATGCATTTGATTGCATTGATGGTGATTTTGCTGATAGCTTTACAGTCCATAAATGCCGCTCCTCCGATTTGTTGTACGTTTTCTGGAATAGTTATTTCGGTCAAGCCTGTGCAGCCCCAGAATAGATATTCAGGGATGATGACAACGTCGCCACCAAAGTTTACGGTAGTGATTGACTTACAATCTTCGAATGCTGAGTACACAGATTTGCCTTTGACATCTGCTGCCGATGCGCAATTGTTGGCATTGTAGTTTACGGTGCGAAGGTTATCGCAGCCTTTGAATGCGTGGCCACCAATTTTGGTAATAGTCTTAGGGATAGATATTTCAGTTAAATCTTTACAATCTTTGAACGTTTCTTTTGCTATAGTTGCCACATCGTAGGTTGTACCTTCGAATGTTACATTTTCTGGAATGTTCACAACGCCTCTGTATGCATCTGCTTCTGATGCTACAAGGGTAGCTTGTTTGTTTTCGTTGTTTAATTCGTAGTAAAGGTTAACTCCCTCATTATTAGGGATGACGTTAGCTGCAAAACTCATTGCTGATAGCAATACGCTAACTGCAAGGAAAATAGATTTTAAAGATTTCATAGTATGATAATAGTAAAATTAAACTTCAGACCACAAAGATACAAAAAAAAGTTGAAATATGAAAGTTGAAATGAGATTTTTAGTGAAGAGAACCCCAAAAGTTTTTTGTTTAACTTTTGGGGTTCATTTTGTGGCTAACACTAGGATTGAAAATTAATATTTCACTCGTTTTTGCTTGTTTTGGATATTGCTTGCCGTGTCCCTATTTTTGGTGAGTGAATACACAATGAGAGTGTGTATTCTCGCTCCTTACCCTCTAAATACCCTCAAGCAAACTGCACCGAAGAAAACAGACAAAAAAAATACACACTCACAGTGTGTATTTTTTTGTTATTTTTGTCTGCTTATTCTTTTTCGTGTTCGCAATAGATGCAACGATAAATATCATTTTCTCCTTTGTAATAGAGATTTTTTGCAGGCTCGATAGTTGTGATGCATCGGCTATTTGAACATTTGCCACCCTCTATGAGTTCTTGTGGTTCGCGTTTTACCTCTTGATTTTTCCATTCAAGCAAAGTATATATGAGCGACATACGCACAAATTTACCATTCTCTACTTGGCGGAAATATGCTGCGCGTGGGTCGTTGTCCACTTCAGGAGTGATTTCGTTCACGCGAGGTAGTGGGTGTAGCACAATCATATCTTTTTTGCCGAGTGCCATTTTCTCTGTGTCAAGAATGAAGCTGTCTTTTAGGCGTTCGTATTGAGCCTTGTCCTCGAAACGTTCTTGCTGAACGCGAGTCATATACAACACATCCACCATCGGCATGGCCTCTTCGAGAGTATTTACCTCTACATACTCCAAACCATTAGCATCGCAAACATCGTGTTTGATATAATCAGGCAAGCGCAATTCATCTGGAGCAATAAGCACAAATTTCACACCCTCATATCTGCCCATAGCCTTGATAAGCGAGTGTACAGTGCGACCATATTTCAAGTCGCCACACACGCCCACTACCAAATTATCGAATCTACCCAATTCGCGACGGATAGTGAGTAGGTCAGTGAGTGTTTGAGTAGGGTGGCTATGCCCTCCATCGCCAGCGTTGATTACTGGTATAGAGGCATATTGTGATGCTATGAAAGGTGCACCTTCTTTCGGGTGGCGCATAGCAATGATATCGGCAAATTGAGATATTACGCGTGCTGTGTCAGCTACAGTCTCGCCTTTGCTGACTGACGAGTTGGCGGCATCGGAGAAACCGAGTACGTTGCCACCGAGTTCCATCATTGCGGCGGTGAAACTGAGGCGTGTGCGTGTGCTTGGCTCATAGAATAGAGTAGCTAATTTTTTGCCACGACAAGCATCGGCATACTTTTCGCGGTTGTCGATGATGTCTAACGCACGGAGCATGAGTTGGTCGATTTCTTCAACAGTGAAATCGGTAGGATCTATTAAGTGACGCATAAGCTAATTCATAATGCATAATTCACAATTCATAATTATACCCTTTGGGATATAGCATAATTCTATAATTTTTTTAAGCCTATTTTTAATTATGAATTATGCATTATGAATTATGAATTGAATTATTTATTTCATCCAAGATTCGTCAGATGGGTTGTTGCGGAATTTGATAAGACGTTCTTTGTCTTCTGGTTTGATATAACCCTCTTCTGCAGCAACTTCTACGAGAGAGTCAAGGTTAGAGAGGCTATAGTTGATAACGTTAGCTTCTGCCATACGGTCAAGACCTTTTTTCATGCCATAAGTAAAGATACTTGCTACACCAAGCACTTCAGCACCAGCTTCGCGGAGTACGTTTACTACTTCGATACAGCTACCGCCAGTTGAGATAAGGTCTTCGATAACAACTACTTTTTGACCTTTTTCAAGGCGACCTTCAATTTGGTTGCCACGACCGTGGTCTTTAGCGCCTGAACGCACATAACCCATTGGCAAGTTGAGGATAGTAGCTGTGATAGCAGCGTGAGCGATACCTGCAGTTGATGTACCCATCAATACCTCTGCTTCAGGGAATTTTGTGCGAACGATTTCTGCCAAGCCAGCTTCTACGTGGTTACGTACTTCTACTGATGTAAGAGTGAGGCGGTTGTCGCAATAGATTGGACTTTTGATGCCACTTGCCCATGTAAATGGTTCTTCTGGACGAAGGAATACTGCTTGAATTGAAAGGAGGTCTTTTGCTATTTGTTTTTCCATAATTATATTTTTATTTTAGTTGCGAGTAGCAATATTTTTAACTCGCTAAGTTAATATTTTGTTTCTTTTATTCGACTAATTAGAGCAATTTATCTAATCTTTAATTAGTAAGCAAATTCTTGCATGCAACGGCGATATGCTGCTACTGGGTCAGCTGCAGCTGTGATAGGACGACCTACTACGATGTAGTCAGTACCGATTTCGCGTGCTTTTTCTGGAGTAGTGATACGCACTTGGTCGCCTACTTCGCCATCAGCAAAGCGTATACCTGGTGTAACTGTCATAAATTCAGCGCCACAAGCCTCTTTCACGATACCAGCTTCGAGTGGAGAACATACAACGCCATCAAGACCAGCCACTTTTGCATTTTTAGCATAGTGAACTACTACGTCGTTGATATTGTGGTCGATGAGCAAGTCGTTGCGCATGCGTTCTTCGCTTGTAGAAGTAAGTTGAGTTACAGCGATAAGCAAAGGACGAGTACCATCAGGACGAGTAAGACCTTCGAGGGCAGCTTTCATCATTTCGATAGTACCAGCAGCGTGGAGGTTACACATATCTACATCGAGACGAGAGAGCACTGACATAGATTTTTTCACTGTATTTGGAATATCATGCAATTTGAGGTCAAGGAAAATACGGTGGCCACGGCGTTTGATTTCGCGCACGATAGCAGGTCCTTCAGCATAGAAAAGTTCCATACCGATTTTCACGAAAGGTTTTTCGTCTTGGAATTTATCCAAAAAAGCATAAGTTTCAGCTGCGCTCGAAAAGTCGCAAGCTATAATTACATCACGATTCATATTTTTAGTAATTTGGAATTTAAAATTTTAAAATTGATAGTTGAATTTATATTATGAGAACATTGAATGGAGGATAATTCCTCATTTCTCATTTCTCATTCTTTACACTATTCCAATAATATCAGAGAGACGGTCAATTTTGAGTTCTTCCATCACTTGTGGAAGTTCTTCGATAATCTCTTTGCAGATATAAGGATTTTTGAGGTTCATTGCTCCCACTTGCACTGCAGTTGCACCTGCCATCATCATCTCAATTACATCGCGAGCCGAGCTAACACCTCCGCAACCCATCACTGGTACGTTACATGCTTTCGATACTTGGTGTACCATGCGTACTGCTACTGGGAATATGCTTGGACCAGAGAATCCACCCATCACATTGGCAATTACCGGACGGCGACGAGCAATATCGATGCGCATACCGAGCATAGTGTTAATCAAGCAGATACCATCTGCACCTGCCTCTTCGCATGCTTTGGCGATTGCTACGATGTCAGTCACGTTAGGAGAAAGTTTGATATATACAGGCTTGGTTGTAACAGCTTTCACTGCGCGAGTCACTTCTGCTGCAGCCTCTGGCGACGTGCCGAACGACATACCTCCGTGGCGCACGTTAGGGCAACTTACATTCACTTCAATAATACCCACCTGTTCTTCTTTGTCAATGCGTTCGCAGCAGTAGGCGTACTCCTCAATCGAGAAACCACTGATGTTGGCAATCACAGGTTTGTGGAATATCTTTTTGAGTTCAGGCAATTCACGATTGATGACAGCATCGATACCCGGATTTTGCAAACCTACAGCATTAATCATACCACTTGCACCACATTCGGCAATACGTGGGGTAGGGTTACCAAAGCGAGCATCTTTTGTTGTACCTTTGAATGAGAATGAACCAAGTATGTTGATATCATAATATTCGGCAAATTCACGACCAAAACCAAATGTGCCCGATGCAGGCACGATAGGGTTGT
>JAFYMM010000055.1 GCA_017550055.1 Paludibacteraceae bacterium | reverse complement strand
TTATGAATTATGAATTATGAATTATTTTCACGCTTTTCTCACAATCGCAATCGGAGTTTGTTGTGATGATTGACCGAGTGGATTGTCTTTGAACAACGCTTTCAAGAAGTTGTCGTCGAGCGATTTGCTTGATTTGCCGAGAATATCTACATTCAAGTCGTTAGCATCCAATACGATAAACTCATTGCCGAGTTTCTCTTTCATTTGGCGAGCCACTTTATCTGGGTTTTTAGGAGCCATTTTTGCATATTGATTGTATGGTGGCAAAGTATATTCACATGGACCATCAATTGCATAAGCGCGAGGACCGCACACTTTGTAGAACGCACCACGTACGCCGAAAGGCTTAGTCACAAGAGCCGCAAGGCAACCCAAGAAAATACGTGGAAGACCCACATCCTCAATAGCCAATTGCATTGTATATGGGCTACCGAGACCGATGCCATAAGGCGATTTATATACAAATTTCACCAAGAATTTAGCCAACCACGATGGGTGGATGTCATTGATATGGAACGAGCGACCTTGTGTGATTGCTACGATTTTTTCACTGCAGAAGATAATATCACCCTCTTGGCGAATATCTTTTGTATATTTGTCAACTACCTCTGCGAGGTCGTCTTCGCGCATTACGACGTGGGTTTTCACAGGGATGCGTAGATAGTCTGTTCCATCAATATTGATGGTCAATTTTTTTCCTTCGTTAGCTTGAAATTCCATAATATTTTGTTTTTTATATTTATTGTTATTTTTTGTCTATTTTTGTCCTTTTCAAATACACACTCTCAGTGTGTATTCAGTTCTAAAAATTTCAAAATCTGAATATAGGATGTACTATACTTCTAGTATACCTCATCATAGGATAACCATACCTGCACCATACCCACTCACAGTGTGTATCCGTCTCGAAATTTTACAAGAACGGATTGCTTTTTTTCTCCTCTCCTATGGTCGTGTAACCCCCATGACCGGGATACACAATTGTCTCCTCTGGCAATGTCATCAAACGCTCGGTTATCGATTTTATCAGCGTCGCATACGACCCACCTTCCAAGTCAGTGCGTCCAATCGACCCCTCAAATAGCGAGTCGCCCGATATCAACCACGATGCCGATGGTATGTAAAAACACAATCCACCGCGCGAATGTCCTGGCGTGTGTATCACTCTGATTTCATTGTCGCCTAACATCAAAACATCCCCATCGTTCAAATATTTGCCCAATTTCTCAGTTTTTACTTCAAATGGCAATCCAAACATCCTAGCCTGCTCGCCCATTCGTGCAAGCAAAGTCTCGTCGTCGGCATGCGCCATCGGCAAAACACCATAACGCCCCGCAGCCCAATGGTTGCCAAAGCAGTGGTCAAGGTGTAGGTGTGTGTTTAGTATGTATTTAACTTTGAGATTGTTGTCGTTTACAAACGCCTCAATTCTCTCTTCCTCTTGCGGAAACAATGCCCCGCAGTCCACTATCGCAGCCTCCATCGATGCCTCGTCCCACACCACGTAAGTATTCTCCTGAAACGGATTATTTTGTATTTGTTTTATCTTCATAACGGCAAATAAACACCTTTTTTAGTTTCAAAATACTCTTCGCTGAAAAAATCCCTTATATTATATAAGGTGGAAATATTTTTGAATGGTGCAACTTCGTGTTGTAATTCTCCGCCTTTCAAGCAAATCAACCCATTTGGCAAAGCATTTACACCCTTTTGTGCTACGTTTTTCTTCACCAATTTCACCAAATCCGACAATGGCATCACTGCACGCGAAACCACAAAATCATATTTCTCCTTCACATTTTCCATTCTATCGTGTTGGAATGTTACGTTTTTTAACCCAATAGCAGTTGCCACCTCTTGTGCTACACGTACCTTTTTGCCTATCGAATCCACTAAATGAAACTTACATTCAGGGAACATGATAGCCAACGGAATACCCGGAAAACCACCGCCCGTACCCACATCCACAAGTGTCGTGCCAGGCTGGAAGCGCAAAATTTTGGCTATCGAAAGTGAGTGCAAAACATGGTGTTCGTACAGATTGTCAATGTCTTTGCGTGAAATCACATTGATTTTGCTGTTCCAATCCTTGTATAAATCAAAAAGCGCAGCAAATTGCTCCTTCTGTTCTTCCGTCAAATTCGGAAAATATTTTAATATCTTATCCATAGGTTTTGGGTTAGAGATTAGAGATGAATAGTCAATTATGCATTATGCATTCTGCTTTGTGCATTTTTGAAGTACAAAGTTACATTTTTTTCTGCATTTTTCAAATCATATTCTCAAAAATATTCTTTTTCTCCTCTTTTTTTTCTTTTTTGATACTCTTAAAATCTAATTTTTTTATACTTTTTTAGGTAATCCCATTTTATTTATACACTTTTTAACAAAAGCTCCCTGTATTTTAACTTTTATAAACATTTCTATAACTAACTAAAAATCAATAAACTTTGTGAGAATATACCAAAAAGTAGGTTGGCAAAAATTTCTCAAATTGCCCTAATTGAGCAAAAATGTGCAATTTTTTAGTGAAAAAATAATGTTTTTTGAAAAAAAAGCATTTACTTTGCAACGAATTTGTGTTGGAGATTATTTTTTGATAATTTTTTATCAAATTATGATTTCACAAAGAAAAATAAAAAATAATTTATTAACTAACTAAAAAATTACTATTATGTCTGAAGTAGCAAACAAAGTAAAAGAGATTATCGTTGAAAAACTTGGTGTTGAAGCTAGCGAAGTAACTGAAACTGCAAGCTTTACTAACGATCTTGGTGCTGACTCATTGGATACAGTAGAATTGATCATGGAATTCGAACGCGAATTTGATATCCAAATCGCTGAAGAAGACGCTGAAAAAATCACTACTGTTGGTGAAGCAATTTCTCACATCGAAGCTGCAAAAGCTTAATCTCTGATTTTTATACTAAATCGGCAGACAATATCGAATAACAAGAATTGATTCGATTTCTGATTCAATTCTCGTTACTCGATATTTGCCGTTATTTGCTATTTATTTTATTTATGGAATTAAAACGTGTAGTTGTTACTGGTTTAGGTGCCATCACACCAATTGGAAATAGCGTAGAAGAGGTGTGGACTAATGCCGTAAATGGTGTTAGTGGTGCTGGACTTATAACACATTTTGATACTGAAAAATTCAAAACTAAGTTTGCGTGTGAGGTGAAAAACTTCAACGCTGCTGATTATATGGATTCTAAAGAGGCTCGCAAAATGGACCTCTATAGCCAGTATGCTATTGCTGCTGCAAAACAAGCTATGGCTGATTCAAAAATGGATTTGGAAAAAGTAGACCTCGACCGTATTGGTGTTATCTATGGCGTTGGTATCGGTGGTTTGCGTACTTTCGAAGAGGAGTATAGCTACTATATGAAAAATCCAGATAATGGACCAAAATTCAATCCTTTCTTCATCCCTAAAATGATTTCTGATATTGGCGTAGGTCATATCTCTATCATGTTCGGATTGCGTGGTCCTAACTTCGTTACAACTTCGGCTTGTGCATCATCTACAAATGCTTTGATTGATGCATTCAACTATATTCGTCTCGGAAAAGCTGATGCTATCATCGCTGGTGGTGCTGAGGCTGCTCTCACTGTTGGTGGTGTCGGTGGTTTCTCTGCTATGCGTGCTATCTCTACTCGCAACGACGACCCTCAAGGTGCTTCTCGCCCATTCTCTAAGAGTCGCGATGGTTTCGTTATGGGCGAAGGTGGTGCTGCTCTTATTCTTGAAGAGTATGAGCATGCGGTAGCTCGTGGTGCTCATATCTATGCCGAAATGGTTGGTGGCGGTCTTAGTGCCGATGCTCACCACATGACTGCTCCTCACCCAGAAGGTTATGGTGCATATAAAGTGATGAAAAATGCGCTCGAAGATGCAGAAATGTCTGTTGAAGATATCGACTATATCAATGTTCACGGCACATCTACTCCTCTTGGTGATATATCTGAGGTGAAAGCTATCAAACAATTGTTTGGTGAGCATGCCTATAAATTGAATATCTCATCTTCTAAATCAATGACAGGTCACTTGCTCGGTGCTGCTGGTGCAGTTGAAGCAATGCTTACAGTGCTTGCTGTTAAGAACGACATTGTGCCTCCAACTATCAACTTCCACGAAGGCGACGAAGATCCTGAAATCGATTACAACCTAAATCTTACATTCAATAAAGCACAAAAACGCGAGGTACGTGCTGCATTGTCGAATACATTCGGCTTTGGTGGTCACAATGCGAGCGTTATTTTCAAGAAAATCTAATTGACTTTATTGTAATATAAAATATATAAGCATTTGGTTTGGTCTGTTTTTGCAGGGCTGAATCAGATGCTTATTCTTTTTTGTAGCATATAGAAACTATAGTCGCTATAGAAATATTTTTTTAATTTTCAACTTTCAACTCAAAAAATGGCTCTTATAAAATCAGTTAGAGGATTTACTCCAGAAATAGGCAAAGATTGCTATCTTGCCGACAACGCAACAATCATTGGCGATACCGTGATTGGCGATGGTTGCAGTATTTGGTTCAATGCTGTGTTACGTGGCGATGTCAATTCTATTCGTATTGGCAACCATGTGAATATTCAAGACGGCGCAGTGCTTCACACTCTATATCAAAAATCTACAATCGAGATTGGCGATTATGTCAGCGTGGGTCATAATGTTACAATCCATGGTGCTAAAATCGAAGACTATGCCCTTATCGGTATGGGTTCTACTGTTCTCGATGGTGCTGTGGTTGGTGCTGGTGCTATCATTGCTGCTAACGCTTTGGTGCTTAGTGGAACAATCGTGCCACCAAACACAATTTGGGCGGGCGTTCCAGCAAAACAAGTCAAAGAAGTAGCTCCTGAACAAGCAAAAGAAATCAACCAAAAAATTGCTCACAACTACGCAATGTATGCTAGTTGGTACACAGAAGAATAATCACTAATAACTATTAACTATTCATTAATAACTAATCACTATGGTAAAGCATATCGTATGTTTCAAATTGGCTGAACCTACAGCTAAATTGATTGAAGAGACTAAAAATGTATTGTTGTCAATGCGTGGCAAAGTGCCTACTGCACTTGATGTTCAAGTAAATTGCGACGAATTGCACTCTGCTCGTTCGTATGATATTATTCTCGAAGTTTTGGTAGAGGATTGGGCTGCTCTCGAAGTATATCAACAAGATATGTATCACTGCAATATCGTAAAAAAACACATGCACGCAGTGGCTCAAAGCAGTATAGCTCTCGACTTTGTGGTTAATAAATAATCGTTTTACGATGAATTATAAATATTTTCTTTTTGCAATTGTGTTATCTTTTTTGTCGGCTTGTAGCTTTGCTTCGCATTCCGAAAAAACAAAACAAGATGATACGATTGTTAGAGTTGTGCCTACATTCAATCCCGATAGTGCTTATCAGTATGTAAAAGCGCAGTGTGATTTTGGTCCTCGTGTGCCTGGCACTGAGGCTCATACTGCTTGCTTGCAATATTTTGTTGAGCAGTTTAGTCGTTTTGGTGCTGATACTGTTATTGTGCAAGAAGGCGAATCTATGATTTATGATGGCACGAAGATGTCTATTCGCAATGTCGTAGCATCGTACGGATTAGGTAAACCTAATCGTGTGATGATATGCGCCCATTGGGATAGTCGTCCATTTGCCGATAATGACATAAATCCCGACAATCGCCGTAAGGCAATAATCGGTGCAAATGATGGAGCGAGTGGAGTAGGCGTGATGATGGAGTTGGCTCGTCAATTAGGGCAGAAAAATGCCGCAATAGGTGTCGATTTGATTTTGTTCGACCTTGAAGATTGGGGTGCTCCTGATTGGGAGCAGTCAAAACTTTCTGATGGCGGTTGGGCTTTGGGTTCAAAATATTGGGCTTCTCGACCACATATTCCGGGCTATCAGGCGCAATTTGCCATTTTGCTTGACATGGTGGGTGCGCAAGGTGCACAGTTCTATCGCGAGTATTTTTCTGACCAATATGCCTCTTGGGTTGTGGACCGTGTGTGGAACAAGGCTGCCGATTTAGGCTTGGCTCATGTGTTTGTAAATCAACGTGGTGGTGGTGTTACCGACGACCATATCAATGTCAATCGTGCAGGTATTCCTTGCATCGATATTATTCAGTTCCAAACAGATACAGGAACAGGTTTTGGCGATTATTGGCATACTCATAACGACGATATGCGCAATATCGACCCATTGACACTCGATGCAGTAGGTCGAGTTTTGATGGAAATTATCTATTAAGAAGAGAATATGTTGCAGAGCTATCTTAAACCAAATTGCATCGAGGTAGGTGTAGATGAAGCAGGGCGAGGATGTCTTGCGGGCGATGTCTATGCTGCGGCGGTAGTTTTGCCCGAAGGATTTTCTAATGATTTGTTGAATGACAGTAAGCAATTGACCGAAAAGCAACGCGAACAACTGCGTGTGGTTATTGAGAATGAGGCAGTGGCTTGGGCTGTTGGTGTGGTTACTGCCAAGGAGATTGACGAAATAAACATTCTTAATGCCAGCATTTTGGCAATGCATCGAGCTTTAGAGCAGGTAGAGAAAAAACTAAAATTCGACCATATTATTATCGATGGAAACCGATTTAAACCATATAACAACGTAGCATATCAAACTGTGGTTAAGGGCGATGGCAAATATATGTCGATTGCTGCAGCTTCGATTTTGGCAAAGACTCATCGTGATGAGTATATGTGTCGATTGCATGCCGAATTTCCGCAGTATGATTGGAAAGGTAACAAAGGGTATCCTACAAAAAAACATCGAGCTGCTATCGAACAATATGGGACAACTCCTTATCATCGAATGACTTTTCGCTTGTTGGATACTCAACAAACATTAAATTTTGATTATGAATAACAAAAAATACGAAAAACAAGATACTGCCAATAAGAATAAGAAAATAGCGCATAAGTTTCTTAAAACTCTAAAAATATTTTGGACTAAAATTCAATTCTGGAAACCAACTAAATATCAAGCCATATTAGGCTTTCGCGAAAACAATACAAAACTCTATGACATGGCTTTTATTCATAGTTCTATGTCGCAACGCGACAAAAAAGGTAAACTATTGAACAACGAGCGTTTAGAGTTTCTTGGCGATGCAGTTCTCGAAACTGTGATGAGCGAAATGGTCTATAAGCATTACCCTAATCAGAAAGAAGGATTTTTGTCGTCAGCGCGAGCATTGTTGGTGCGTCGTAAGACAACCAACGAGTTGGGCGAAAAGATGGGTTTGCGTAAGTATGTTGTTATGCGCAAGGGGAATAACAACTTTAATAATATCACAGGCAATCTTTTTGAGGCGTTGGTTGGAGCGGTTTATCTCGACAAAGGTTATGATGTGGCGGCAGATTTCATTATGCGCTCTTACAAACAGCATATCAAGATGGATAAACTCTTGCGCAAGGAGCAAAACTATAAATCTATGCTTTTGGAATGGTGTCAAAAAGAGCGCAAAGAGTTTTATTACGAATTGGTTGAAGAAACACGTATTGAAGACAATAAAATACGTTTTCAGTCGCGAGTTATTGTTGACGGACGCCCTATGGGCTTTGGTGTAGCCAATAGCAAGCGTGAGTCGGAGCAAGCCGCAGCCAAACAAGCTTTACAAACCCTGAAAGATTGAGCTTTAAGAGTTATTTTCAATTTTTTCAGATTATATTATTTCACTATATATATATTAACGAGCGAAACGAGTAAGTTTAATATCTCGTGTCTCGCATCTAAAAGTCTATTTTATGGAATTAATTCATTTTTCGAAACTTGTAGCCGAAAAGGCAAAGAAACAAGCAAGCCGTGCAGCAGTCTATTATCGTGACTATTCATTGGCGAAATGGGTAGAAATCACATGGCGTGAACTTCACGAGAAAGTAGAACGTGTAGCGCGTGCATTGGTGTCTCTTGGCGTGAAAGAGGAGGACCGTGTAGCCATTTGTTCACAAAATATGCCTCAAGCATTGGTAGTGGACTTTGCGAACTATGCCAACCGTGCCATTTCTGTGCCAATGTATGCCACAGCTTCGGTTCAGCAAATCGAGTATATCGTGAATGATGCTGAAATCGAAATTCTTTGCGTAGGCGAACAAGTGCAGTATGATAATGCTCTCGTAGTAATTAAAAACAGCAAGTTCTTGAAACACATCATCGTATTCGACCCTTCAGTAGATTTGAAAGGCGAATCACGAGCAATGCATTTCGAAGATTTTATGCGTTTGGGCGATGACCAATCGCTTCAGAAAGTAGTGAAAGCTCGCATGAAGGCAGCAACTGAGGACGACCTTGCTATCATCATGTACACATCGGGTACTACAGGCGAGTCGAAAGGTGTTATGTTGCCACACTCATGTTTGCTCGAGGCTATGCGTATCCACGACATTCGTTTGACTCACATCAAACGTAGCGATACCTCTATGGCATTCTTGCCTTTGACCCATATCTTTGAGCGTGCATGGACATACTTCTGCCTCTGGCAAGATATTAGAGTATATCTCAACCAACGTCCTACCGACATTCAGAATACATTGAAAGAGGTGCGTCCAACACTTTTGTGTGCGGTGCCACGTTTCTGGGAAAAAATTGCGGCAGGTGTACAACTCAAAATCGATTCATTCTCGCCATTTAAGAAAGCATTGGTTGCATGGGCTTTGGCTGTGGGTGAAGAGTATAATATTGGTTACAAAAAGGACCTTAAGCGAGTGCCTTGTGGGCTTGCTATCCGTTATAAGATTGCCGATAAACTCATCTTCTCTACATTGAAGAAAGTCGTAGGTCTCGACCGTGGTCGATTGTTCCCTGTTGCAGGAGCTGCGCTCGACGATAAATTGGCTAAATTCTTCATCAGCCTTGGTTTGCCTATCATGTATGGCTATGGTTTGACCGAAACCACAGCAACAGTTTGTTGCTATCCTTACCACAACTATGTGATAGGTTCAATGGGTTCGTTGATGCCTGACGTAGAAGTGAAAATCGGCGAGGACGGTGAAATTCTTGTAAAAGGCAAAACCGTATGTACAGGTTACTATAAAAAACCAGAAATCAATGCAAATTCATTCATTGATGGCTGGTTCCGCACAGGCGATGCAGGTAAACTTGTTGATGGCAAACACCTCTATATGACCGATCGTCTCAAAGATCTTTTCAAAACATCGAATGGCAAATATATCGCACCACAGCAAATTGAGACAATCCTCGGTGGCGATGTATTTATTGAGCAAGTGGCTGTGATTGGCAACAATCGCAACTATGTAACAGCAATCATCGCGCCTAATCTTGAGGCAATCAAAGGCTATGCAACTCAACATAATATCACTTATGAGTTGGTTGATGAATTGATGGAACACCCACAAATCTGCAAAATGATGGAAGAGCGCATTGCCGAACTTCAAAAAGATATGGCGCCATACGAAAAGATTAAGAAATTCCGTCTTATCAAACGAGGATTTACAATCGAATCAGGCGAGTTGACATCAACATTGAAACTTCGACGTGCAGTGATTTTGCAAAACTATGCAACTATGATTGAAGAGATGTATAATCCAGTTCAAGGTCCGCTCGGCGGCTATGCAAAATAAACAAAAGGCTACCAATATGGTAGCCTTTTGTTATTTTTCTTGAAATTTGAGCCGATTGGTCATGCAAAAGCAAATTCGGCCAATAGTATTTGTGGTAGAATTACATCGTATCGAAGTTTGAAAAATAATAGTTACCGACACTACCGACATAAACGACACACCGTGTTTTGTGTCGGTAACTTTAACTTTACTCACAAAAAAACGTAACAAATACCCACTCTCATTGTGTGTTTTTGCGCTCTATCCTTGTAGGTTTATTCGATTCGCTCATGAACCTCCACACGCTCGGCATAGCTCAAGCAAGCTTGGCTCTGCTCTCACTTATGTGGAGGTTTTCTTGCTTGCAGGTTGCTTGAGGGTATTTAGAGGGTAAGTACACAATGAGAGTGTGTATTCAGACTTAAAAAAATCAATCCGTTTCATTTTTCATTCTTCACTCTTTATTTTCATTTTTACTCTTCATTAAACCTACATTTCCAATTTAAACCTACTCAAACCTCCAATATGATTGCGTAATGTCGTAACTTTGCAATTCAAATTTGCGAACTGAGGCAGCATCGCGGTAATCTAAAATAAATTTTGATTACTCTCGGTTTGCTCTCACTTTGCAGTGTGAATTTGGTGTGTATGTAGGGTAGTGTAAAAAAATGGAAAGAAACTGTTTGCAATATAAATAGTTTTTTGTAAATTTGCACTTCGTAATTACTATTAACTATTCATTAATAACTAATCACTATAAAAACACTATGGCAAATCAATTTTCTCGTCGTCACATCGGTATTACTGAACGCGACCTGCCTAAAATGCTCGAAACTGTTGGTGTAAAATCAGTAGATGAGCTTATCGAACAAACTATTCCTGCAAACATCCGTTTGCCACAACCACTTGACCTCCCAGAGGCTATGACTGAACAAGAATTTTTGAACCACATCCACGAATTGGCTCAAAAAAATCAGTTGGCTGACAACTACATTGGTCTTGGTTACTATGGTGCAATCACTCCTTCTGTGATTTTGCGTAATGTATTTGAAAACCCTGTATGGTACACATCATACACTCCATATCAAGCTGAAATTTCACAAGGTCGTCTTGAAGCTTTGTTGAATTTCCAAACTATGGTGGCTGACCTCACAGCTCTTCCTTTGGCTAACTGCTCGTTGCTCGACGAAGCTACTGCTGCTGCCGAAGCTATGACTATGATGATGGCACTCCGCTCACGCGACCAACAAAAAGCTGGCGTAAATACTCTTTTCGTTGACCGCAACATCTTCCCTCAAACTCTTGATGTATTGAAAACTCGTAGCCTTCCACAAGGTGTGAATCTCCTCGTTGGCGACTATGCTACATTTGATTTTTCAACACCAATCTTTGGTGCCATCCTCCAATATCCAGCATCTGATGGTCGTATCTGCGACTACCGCGACTTTGCTGCTCGTTGCCACGAAAATGGTGCGAAAGTAGCTGTTGCTGCTGACATCATGAGCCTTGTGCTTTTGGCTGCTCCAGGCGAATGGGGTGCTGATATCGCATTCGGTACTACTCAACGTTTCGGTATGCCATTGTATTTTGGTGGTCCATCGGCTGCTTATTTTGCTACTACTGAAGAAAACAAACGTCATATCCCAGGTCGTCTTGTAGGTATCTCTAAAGATGCTAATGGCAAACCAGCTTTGCGTCTTGCTCTCCAAAGCCGTGAGCAACACATCAAACGTGAAAAAGCGTTGTCAAATATCTGTACAGCTCAAGCATTGCCAGCTATCATGAGTGGTTTCTATGCTGCTTATCATGGTAATGAAGGTTTGACTGATATTGCTTACAACATTCACGCTAAAGCAATTATCTTGGCTAACGAATTGAAAAACATGGGTTGCACTCAGTTGAATGACTTCTTCTTCGATACAATCCGTATCCAATTGCCAGAAGGTAAGAGCGCAATGATGCTTCGTGAAGTGGCTGAGGCTAATTTGGTTAACTTCCGTTATTTCGAAGATGGCGTTATTGGTATCTCAACTGACGAGTTGACATCGGCAGAAGGCGTACTCAAAGTGTTGGCTATCTTTGCTAAAGTTCTTGAATTGCCAGTTCCTTCAACTATCCTAGATGTGAAAGAGACAGCATTGCCACAAGAGCTTGTGCGTAAATCAAAAGCATTGAATCACGAAGTATTCGAAAAATATCACTCAGAAACAGAGATGATGCGTTATATCAAATCACTCGACCGCAAAGATATTTCGCTCACTCAATCAATGATTTCTCTTGGTTCATGTACAATGAAATTGAATGCAGCATCAGAATTGTTGCCACTTTCATGGCCAGAATTTACAGGCATTCACCCATTTGCTCCTGAATCTCAAGTTCAAGGTTACAAAGAATTGATTGCTAACCTCGAAGGCTATCTTTCAACTATCACTGGTTTTGCTGGTTGTACATTGCAACCTAACTCTGGTGCTGCTGGTGAGTACACTGGTTTGTTGACAATCCGTCGCTACCAACAAGCACAAGGTCAAGGTCATCGCAACGTAGTATTGATTCCTGCTTCGGCTCACGGTACTAACCCTGCATCTGCAGTTCAAGCTGGTTTCAATGTAATCGTAACTGCTTGCGACGAAAACGGTAACGTTGACGTAGAAGACATCCGCGCTAAAGCAGAACAATATAAAAATGACCTCGCAGCGTTGATGATTACTTATCCATCAACTCACGGTATCTTCGAACCTGCTATCCGCGAAATTTGTGAAATTATCCACGCTAATGGTGGTCAAGTTTATATGGACGGTGCAAACATGAACGGTCAAATTGGTTTGACTTCTCCAGGTTTTATCGGTGCTGACGTTTGTCACTTGAACCTCCACAAATCATTCGC
Source organism: Paludibacteraceae bacterium (assembly GCA_017550055.1). GTDB lineage: Bacteria > Bacteroidota > Bacteroidia > Bacteroidales > Paludibacteraceae > Aphodosoma. The sequence goes on along the minus strand of JAFYMM010000055.1, from coordinate 79 downwards.
TTCACCTCATGGTGGTGGTGGTCCTGGTGTTGGCCCTATCTGTGTGGCTGCTCACTTGGTAGAATATCTCCCATCTCAC
>JAFYMM010000054.1 GCA_017550055.1 Paludibacteraceae bacterium | reverse complement strand
GTTATTTCGTCTAATGGACCTGACCTCTACCGCTTCGGTTCGTCTGGTGTTCTTGTGAAACCTATCGAACTCAAAATCTGCGATAGCGATGGTCGCGAACTCCCTCTTGGCGAGATGGGCGAAATCGTAGTCAAAGGCGAAAACGTGATGAAAGGCTATTGGAAAAATCCAGAGGCTACTGCCGAAACTGTTCGCGATGGCTATCTCTATACTGGCGACCTTGGTTATATGACTAAAGAGGGCCTTCTCTATGTAAAAGGTCGTTTCAAATCTCTCCTCATCTCAAGCGATGGCGAAAAATATAGTCCAGAAGGTATCGAAAAAGCCTTGGTCGAAAAATCTAAATACATCGATCAAGTAATGCTCTATAACAACCAATCACCTTTCACAACTGCTTTGATTGTTCCTAATCGTGAAGCACTTAAACGCAAACTCGAGCATTCTAATCTTGCCCTCGACTCAGAAGAAGGTCGTCGTGCTGCGGTTAAGAAACTCGAAGAAGAACTTGCAAAATATCGCAAGGGTGGCGAGTTCGAAGGCATGTTCCCTGAACGCTGGTTGCCAAGTGCTTTTGCTGTATTAGCTGAGCCATTCACTGAGCAAAACCAAATGATCAACAGCACAATGAAGATGGTACGTGGCAAAATCGAGAAAGCCTACGCTGCCCGCCTCGACTACATGTACACCGCCGAAGGCAAACATCCTCAAAACCAACAAAACCTCGACGCTTTAAAATAAGAAATAATTTATGAAAAATATTTGTTTCTTCATATTGCTGACGCTTTTGTGTGGACTTTTTACGGCTTGTGATAGCTATGATGATTATATTTATGATACTCGTGAAGTTTTTTATATCGATAATTGTCAAAATGCTGTTAGCTTGCGAGAATCTCCATCTACAAATGCAAAGATATTGGCAAAACCGAAAAAGTACACAGCTCTTGAGCAGGCTGTTCCTTTTAACGATGAGTGGCATGAAGTGACTTTATCGACAGGTGAAACAGGTTATGTTCTTAGTAAATATATTTCTTCAGAAATGGAGGAGTATCGTGTTCGTAAGAAAAATTATAAAGATGATCTTATGGAGTATGATCAAACTATTTCTGTGTTTTTTTCAAATTTGTGTGATGCTAATGGGGACGCAAAAATGAAACGCTCGAAATGGGTTGAACTTATAGCTATAATTCTTGTTTTTGCATCAGGTATTTATTTGACATGCAAGGAAGAGGCTATCCCTGGCTGGAAGATATACGCTTTAGCATTGTTGCCAAATTTACTCTATATCTATATATTTTTTTTCACATCATATTTTATTTCTGATATTGAATATACTATAATTATGGGTATATTTATTCTGTTATTTAAGCTTTTGGGAGCTATTTTGATGTGGGCTATTTATTGGAAGGCTATTACAGAACTTTTAGGTAATAATTCAAAACCAAAACCAAAATTATTAGTAAAAGGAAATTTAGTTGCTTTAGGGTTGGTTATGGTATGTGCTTATTGGATTGAAGGTTGGTCTGATTATGCCGTTATTTTGGCTGGTATTTGGAACGTTGTTTTTTTGATATTATATTTATATTATATTGTTAAAAATCAAGGAGGTTTTTCTCGTTGTTTTATTTTAGTAGTTTTGACTTTAGTTTGTTTGCCTCCTACTATTGCATGCACAATATTAACGTTGCGATTTTATTTTTGGATTATTTGTGGTATTTTGATTGCAGATGCGGTTATTGGTGCATTACCTGGAGCAATAGAAGGTGCTTTTAAAGGAGGTGGTTCTGGTGGTTTAAGTAGTTCTTCATCTGATGAGCAAGTAAAAGAATATACAGAAGTGAGTGTTCCTGGGGAATTTGGTTTTCGCAGAATAGAACATGATAATGATTGGTCTGGTCGAGATCAATGTGGGGATCATTGGGAAAAAAATTGGGATGGAACTTGGAGTAAGAAATGATATAACAAGGTGTTATAATTGTAAATTCTAAGATAAAAAAACGAGGTAGACTAATTGCTCTGCTTCGTTTTTTTATTTTGAGAATCTTGAAATTCTTGTAAAGTTTAGTGATTTAATTTTAGTTCGATATAAAATGCCGGAGGTAATCTGTGTTATCTGTAGAGCGATTTTTGCGATAAGTGAGAGCAGAGTCAAGCTCTGCTTGAACTATGCCGAACGAACCAACGGTCTTGAGCCGAATGGCGAAAAATGCAATAATCACGACCGAAGGGAGTAATTTTGCAAAGCAAAAGAGCGAATCGAATGAGAAAAAAAGAGAAATCTGTGAAAATCTGTGCAATCTGTGGGAGATAAATAGTAAATTTTATGTATTTCGTGAGAGGGAAATTTACGTCTAATTCATGTTAATTTAACAAGGATGTTTTGAAACATGATTTATTGGTAAAATATTATTTAGATTTTATTGTTTTTTTAGTTGTTTTTTTGTACCTTTGCGCTTTATTTGGTGTCAAAATAAAAAAATAAGTAAGTCTTATGACTTTTTTTCTTATTATTTGCTGTTAATAAAATATTTACTACTAATAAAATATGAAAAAATTCAAAGAGTATGGCGGACTAAATTTGTCCGACGTGAACAAGAGAATGTTAGAGGAGTGGGACGCTAAAGATTTGTTCCACAAGAGTGTTGCTGAACGTGAGGGTCATCCTTCGTTTGTGTTCTATGAAGGACCACCTTCGGCTAATGGTATGCCTGGTATTCACCACGTTATGGCGCGTACGATTAAAGATACTTTCTGTCGTTATAAAACAATGCAAGGTTTCCAAGTGAAACGTAAAGCTGGTTGGGATACTCACGGCTTGCCTGTGGAGCTTGGTGTGGAAAAACGCCTTGGTATCACTAAAGAAGATATCGGTAAGAAAATCTCGGTTGACGAATACAATGCTGCTTGTCGTTCTGACGTTATGAAATATACTCGTGAGTGGGAAGATTTGACTCACAAAATGGGTTATTGGGTAGATAT
>JAFYMM010000053.1 GCA_017550055.1 Paludibacteraceae bacterium | reverse complement strand
GTACATAAGTACAATTCAATCTAGGAATACTCGCATATATCATATTAAAGATAGGTTAATTTTCTTTTTTATTTTCCCTTTCAATTTTCTTTATGTTATAGACAACAGAAAATTGAAATTCCTGTAATTTGTAAGATAAGTTCACTTTAACTCATATAAAGATAGAATATAACTCAAGATAATTAATTGATAGAGTTAAACCTCTCAATAAATTGAGAGAGAGAGGTATAGTATTTCAACACCTACTCGGTATAAGAGAGTGATTATTTTTGCTTATTTCGATTATTTTTCATAATTTTGCAGTGGAATAGATTGCGGAGAATACGCAAGATAATATAATATTTTATAAACGTAAATTTTTATTAATTTATCGTGAAGATTTATTTATTAATGGATAATTTGTGGTAATTGAGGTTGAGAGATAATATAATTTAATAAATGTATGAAACTGAAATTATTGTTTGTTTTGGGGGTTATTAATTTGCTTTGTTTGAGTGAATTGATGGGGATTGATGTTATTCCGCATCCGTGGGAGTATGATGTGAATCCGTTGTATCGTTATTATTTTGATGATGAGAGTGGGGTGGTTTGTAGGCAAAAGGAGTTGTTGCCTGTGGCGGAATTGTTTGTTGAAAACATTAAGAAGTCGACAGGGTTGGAGTTGCCTATAGTGAAGCGTTGTAAGAAGCCTATTATACTGAAAATAGACAAGCGAAAGAGTGATGCTGAGGCTTATACCTTATTTATATATACTGATGCAGTAGAGGTTTTTGGTGGCTCGGCAGCAGGGGTGTATTATGGTTTGCAGACTTTGATGCAAATGCTTCCGCCTGAGATAGAGTGTGATACGGTGGTGAATGGGCAAGATTGGTCGTTGCCAATAGCAGTGGTGGATGATTATCCGAGATTTAGGTATAGGGGTATGCATGTGGACCCTTGCAGACACTTTATGCCTTTGGAGCATATCAGAAAGCAGGTGGATTGGATGTCGAAATTCAAGATGAATAGACTTCATTTGCACCTGACTGACGACCAAATGTGGACTTTTGAGGTGAAGAAATACCCACTGCTGACAGAGATTGGCACATGGCGCACTAATGTGGATGGTTCGGTGTATAGAGGTGGATATTTCACGCAAGAGGAGTTGAAGGAGTTGGTGGAATATGCCAAAGTTAGGGGAGTTACAATTGTGCCAGAAATAGAGATGCCTGGTCATGCAATGGCAGCATTGGCGGCTTATCCTGAGTATGGTTGCACGGGAGGACCATACGAAGTGCGCACAACTTGGGGTGTAGAGGAGCATTTGTTATGCGCAGGCAATGACTCGGTGTTTCAGTTTGTTGAAGATATATTGACGGAGTTAACAGCTGTGTTTCCAAGCGAATATATACACATAGGGGGCGATGAGTGCCCAACGAATATTTGGCATGAATGCCCTCGATGTCAAGCACGTATGCAAGCAGAAGGATTGCAGACAGAGGTGGAATTGCATGGTTATTTCATACGCAGAGTAGAGCAGATATTGCATAAATTGGGCAGAAAGATGATTGGTTGGGACGAGATATTGGATGGAGGAGCATCGCAATCGGCCACAGTGATGTCGTGGCGAGGAGATAAAGGAGGGATAAAGGCAGCAAATCAAGGCAATCAGGCGATTATGACCCCTTGGGATGTGTGCTATTTCGACCATTATCAAGGTTCTAAGCTATTCGAACCAATGGCACAAAGTGGATTTTTGCCACTCGAAAAGGTGTATGGTTGGGAGCCAATATCGAAAGAGATTGCCCCTGAAAATAGGGATAAAATACTTGGCGGTCAGGCAAATTTGTGGTCGGAGTATATACCAGATGCTAAGCATGCAGAATATATGATTTATCCTCGATTGTTGGCACTATCGGAGGTGTTGTGGGCGACAGATTATCGCAACTATGACAACTTCAGAGAGAGACTGAAAACAGTGCAAAAACGCCTTGATTGTGGAGGGGTGAACTATCATTTGCCACTGCCAGAAGGTCCTGAGGCGCAGTATGTTGAATTTGTGGATTCGGTGGAAGTGATACTTAGTAATTCGTTGGGGTATGAGATGTTTTATGAGGGAGTAGGGAGTAGGGAGCAGGGAGCAGGGAGCAAGGAGCAGGGAGTAGGGAGTAGGGAGTTGGAGTTGTGTGTTGTGAATAGTGCATTGTTGAAGTCTTACGTTACATTTAATGGTCGCAATTCGGACACGATAGAGGTGTATTACAACAAAGTGGCGACACCACATCCTGCGGCTAAGCATTTATCGCATAATGGTTTGTATAGACAACGAGCATACGGATATTTTCATAACACGGATAGTCTTGACTATGTGAAGTTTGATGTTACGGACCTTGTGGATTCGCTTGTTTATGACTACAATGACTCATATTTTGAGCCATGGATTGAGGTGTATCAGGGTTATGTTAAGGTGGATTCTACTGCTCGGTATTTGATTACAACCGACTTAGAGGAACTTTGGGTGGATGATATTCGTATAATAAACAATAGCGGAAAACTCAAACGTAATCAGACACAGCGAGCACTTATGCTGTTGGAAGAGGGATTTCATAGCATCAAGGCAGTGTATAACAACTGTGTAAATGATGGATTTCCTGCACATTGGCGCAAGCCTGAGATAAGAATTAAAACTCAGGAGGAGGAAAAGTTTAGAGTGTTAGGACCTGGAGACTTCTATCGTTGATGGGAGTTCTCTTATGGATTGTTTTTGTCCTACAAATTATATTTTTTATCTTCCACAGATTTTATCTTCCACAGATTACATAGGTTTTTGCCTTCGGCATTTTATTCCGCCCACAAATGACACAAATTTTACAAATTTATTTGTGGTGATTTATGAGTTTTGTGGGCAAATAAATATATAATTGGTGTGTTGCTAAAAAACTTGCACAATTCAATAAAAAACACTAACTTTGTAGGGTGTTTAT
>JAFYMM010000007.1 GCA_017550055.1 Paludibacteraceae bacterium | reverse complement strand
GTCATATTTATCGCACACCCATTGTGAGAGTGCAGCCTACACTTATCATTGAAGACGATACAGTACAAGTTCCCGTTCACAAATTCTATAACGACACTTTGGTGCTTGACACTACTATGTTCCACAATCGTCCTAAAATGATGAAAAAGGAGTCAGAATTAGACACACTTCTCAACCAACTCAAGACTAAATTAGAATCTCCCGATTTCTATAAAATCGAGGTAGATACCACTATAGAAACTCTCACTATCCCACGCTATTTCTTCCGTCAACCAGTGTTTTGTGGCTATAATTCAGCTCTCAACGACACAATCGATACCTACATTAGCGCAATGACTCCTCAAGAGGAAGAACTAACACTTTGGCTCGCTCGTAAAATCGCTCATAATCGACGTTTGGAAAGCATCAAGCAAAACTATATGATTGAGCACCCCAACAAAGTGCAATACAACATCGAAACTCTCCCTATTGCGCCCAAACGAGTATTCTCTAAAATCGACCCAAGCGCATCTAAAATCACCGTAACTCAAAACATTTCGACCATCGAAGCCAATATCGACAACACCGAAATAAAACGTCGCAATTGGATTCACTCATTCAATAGTTTGTTACAATTTTCTCAAGCGTATAACTCGCCAAACTGGTATCAAGGTGGTACAAACGACCTCAACATGCTTTTCAACGTTGAATTTAACATCAAACTCAACGAGGCATTCCACCCCAGCCTCCTATTTGACAACACATTCAAATACAAATTGGCTATTAATAGCACCCCCAATAACCCTCGCGACTACAATATCAACGACGATATTTTCCAAATCAACACTAAGTTTGGTGTACGCGCAGCCAAACGCTGGTTCTACTCAGTGCAAGCACAATTCAAAACTCAGCTTTTCAATGGCTACGATGCCAACAACCTACCCAAAACTGCATTTCTCTCTCCTGGTGAGTTAAACGTCGGTCTGGGTATGACCTACAACTATGCCAACGAAAAGAAATCTTTCACCTTCGACGCATCTATCTCACCACTTTCCTACAACATGAAGACTTGCCTCGATACCCGCATCAACGAAAACGACTTTGGTATTGCAACTGGCCGTAAGACAGTAAGCGAAATAGGTTCGAGTGGTGAACTCAAGTTGAAATGGAACATTGCTCACAACATTTCATTTGCATCACGTCTATTCGCCTTCTCCGACTACTCTTACTTCCAAGGCGATTGGGAAAACACCCTTGCGTTCAATATCAACCGATTCCTCTCAACCCAAATCAACGTCAACCTTCGCTACGACACAAGCGTGCCAAGCGACGTAGATTGGCACCGACTTCAGTTGAAAGAAATCCTCAGCTTCGGGTTCTCATATAACTTCAAAAACTTATAATTTCCCACCCGATGGCATCTTTGCGCCACATAATATCCATTCTCATCATCGCGATATGGAGCCAAGCGTCGGCCAACATTCTTGACCATCTACCTCAAGAGTCGCACACTCTTGAGAGGTATAATATCGACTCGGTTAAAACTCG
>JAFYMM010000006.1 GCA_017550055.1 Paludibacteraceae bacterium | reverse complement strand
TTGTCAGTACCAATTGCATTTGCAATTGCGTGAGGCAGTAGAATATGCTCATGCACATGGTATTGTGGTGAAAGGAGATATTCCTATTGGCGTAAATCGCAATTCAGTTGACACTTGGGTTTCTCCTGAATTATTCAATATGGATATGGCGGCAGGTGCTCCACCTGATATGTTTGCTATTAAAGGACAAAATTGGGAATTGCCAACATATAATTGGGATGCGATAGAGCGTACTGATTTTGATTGGTGGAAAAAACGTTTCGAGCAAATGGCTCGCTACTTTGATACATTCCGTATTGACCACATATTAGGATTCTTCCGTATTTGGCAAATTCCGAGAAAACATCAAGAGGGTATTATGGGATATTTGAATCCATCAATTCCTTTGTATGTAGATGAATTTGAATCGCGTGGAGTATGGTTTGATTATGAGAGATTTACAAAACCATATATCACAGACCATATCCTTTGGGAAAACTTTGGCGATGAGGCACAATGGGTGAAAGATAACTGCTTGTATATCGAATATGGATTTGCATGGCGTATACTTCCAGATTGGGCAAACCAAACAGAGGTAGAAAAACGTTATCTTCGTGGTGAGATTTCGGAACGAGTGAAATATGGTTTGTTCGATTTGATTTCGAATGTGTTACTTTTCGAAGTAGAAGGTAGCGAAGGACGTCAATATTATCCACGTTATGGCATGCAGACATTGTCGACATTTGCAGCATTGAATGATCATCAAAAACGTGTGTTTGAAGAACTTTATGTTGAATATTTCTATCGTCGTCAGGATGCACACTGGTATAAATCAGGTATGAGAAAACTGCCTGCATTGAAAGCCGCATCGAATATGTTGATTTGTGGCGAGGACTTGGGTATGATGACACATTGCGTTACAGCAGTGATGAACGAATTGTCTATTTTAAGTCTTGAAATTCAACGTGCACCAAAAACAGATAAGATAGAGTTCTTCCATCCAGCAGATGCTCCTTATTTGTCGGTAGTTACACCTTCAACTCACGATATGAGTACAATACGTGGTTGGTGGGAAGAAGATAGAGAAGTGACACAACGTTTCTATAATCACGAGCTCGGACATTGGGGCGATGCTCCTTACTTCTGCGAATGGTGGGTTTGTCGTGATATATTGTTGCAACATCTCTATTCGCCTGCAATGTGGTCGATATTCCAATGGCAAGATTTGATGAGTATTTCGCCAGCATTGCGTCGTGATAATCCAGAGGCAGAGCGTATAAATGTGCCATCAAATTCATATCATAGCTGGCGTTATCGTATGCACATCAACCTTGAAGATTTGATGAATGAAAACGAATTTAATGATACTCTTCGCAATTATATAAAACAAGCTGGAAGATAAAAAAATTGACTAATACCTTATAAAATAATACTATGGAAAAACGTTATTTAGAGCTTTTAGGGAAAGCATTTCCTACAATAGAAGCAGCAGCTACTGAGATTATAAATCTTGAGGCGATTTTGAGTTTGCCAAAAGGTACAGAACATTTTCTTTCGGATATTCATGGAGAACATGAAGCATTTGACCATGTAATTCGCAATGCGAGTGGGGCAGTAGTGCGTAAGGTGAACGATGAATTCGGTAAAGAGCTTAGAGAGAAAGAGAAACACGACCTTTGTACGCTCATTTACTATCCAAAAGAACGTCTTGAGATTGTTAAGTCGGAGGAAGATAATCTCGATGAATGGTATAATATCACGCTTATTCGTTTGGTGCGCATATGTCGTGCAGTGTCATCTAAATATACACGTTCGAAGGTGCGCAAAACATTGCCAGAGGCATTTTCTTATATCATTCAAGAGTTGATGCACGAAAGTGAAGACGATGAAAATAAGACAGCTTATGTTCATGCAATTCTCCGTAGTATTATTGATAATGGACGTTCGGATGCGTTTATAGTTGCAATGTGTACGCTCATTCAGCGCCTTGTAATTGACCGTCTTCATCTTGTTGGTGATATTTATGACCGTGGACCAGGAGCGCACCTTATTCTCGACCAAATAGGTCAGTATCATGATGTAGATATCCAATGGGGTAATCACGACTTGGTGTGGATGGGTGCAGCTGCAGGTAACGAAACTTGTATTGCTACAGTTATTCGTTTATCGTTGAGATATGCCAACCTTAATACGCTTGAAGATGGTTATGGTATCAATATGATTCCACTTGCAACCTTTGCAATGGAGGTGTACGAAAATGACCCATGTACACCATACATACCAAAACTTAAATACGCAGACGTAAATTATGACGAGCGCAATGTGCGTCTTATTTCGCAAATGCATAAAGCAATCTCTATTATACAGTGGAAATTAGAGCATTCGCTTTTCGAACGTAATCCAGAGTGGAATATGGGATTCCGTGATAGACTTCATCTTGTTGATCAAGAGCGAGGTGTGGTTACTATTGATGGCGTAGAGTATCCAATGAAAGATCCTATCTTTCCTACCGTATCTAAAGAGAATCCATACGAACTTACAGCTGGCGAACGTGATGTGATGAACAAACTATGTCAATCATTTGCAGCGAGTCAAAAACTTGCACAGCACCTTCGTCTTTTGCTTGATAAAGGTAGTATGTATCTTGTGTGCAACGGCAATTTGTTGTTCCATGCTTCAGTTCCGATGAATGAAGATGGTTCGTTCCGTGAAATAAATATTTGTGGAAAAACTCTTTCTGGAAAACCTTATCTTGATGAAGTGGATCGACTTGTACGTATTGCATGTCTTCCATGTAAGGATAGAGAAGAGTATCAAACTGCACTTGACTACATGTGGTATTGGTGGGCAGGACCAGATTCTCCTTCGTTTGACAAACACCAAATGGCAAATTTTGAACGCTATCTTCTTAGCGACAAGGTGCCACAAAAAGAGATACAAGGTCCATATTATAAACTTCGCAATGATTCGGCTATATGCGATTGTATTCTTGACGAATTTGGTGTAATAGGCGAACATCGTCATATTATCAATGGTCATGTGCCAGTTAAGACAATCAAAGGCGAAAGTCCTGTGCGTGCCGATGGTAAAGTGCTTGTAATTGATGGTGGTTTTTCACGCCCTTATCATGATGAAACAGGTATTGCAGGCTATACTCTTGTGTTTAACTCTCACGGAATGCAACTTGTTCAACACGAACCATTTGAATCTCGTCAAAAAGCAATCGAACAAGGTGTGGATATTAAAGGTACACGATTCCTTGTTGAGTTTGATACCAAACGAATGATGGTGCGCGATACAGATAGAGGACGTCAACTTCGTCAACAAGTTGAAGATTTGAAACGCTTATTGGATGTGTATAAACTTAGAATAAAATAGTCGATAGACAAATTTAATGTTTATCATAAAAGATGCGTCCAATATTTTTGATAGGATATATGGGGTCGGGCAAGACGACGGTAGGTCGTATTTTAGCTCGTCAGTATGGTATTGAACATATTGATTTGGATTGGCGTATAGAGCAACGATTTCATACTAAAATCTCAGATATGTTTGCCGAAATTGGGGAAGATGGATTTCGTCGGAGAGAGAGAAATATGTTGCAAGAGATAATGTGTATGGAGGATGTTGTAGTATCGGTAGGTGGTGGTACGCCTTGCTTTTTTGATAATATGGAGCAGATGAATTCTGCAGGGTACACTATTTATTTGCAGTGTAATATAGGTGTGTTGGTGGAGCGAATAATGCGTTCGCAAGCCAAAAGACCTATAGTCGCAAATAAAACTAAGGATGAATTAGAAGTATTTGTTGCAGAACACCTTGCTGAACGAGAAAAATTTTATCTTAAAGCGCAGTATGTTTGGAATGCAGTAGAAATGGATTTGGATGAGCTAAAAATTGCTTTAACAGACCATGGGTATATTCTGTGAAAAATAGAGAGAAATATTAAATTAATAACCAAATAAAGATGAATACTTACGAGAGTAAACAAAAACAGTTATTTAAGCCACAGGCAGAGATTTATGCTATGTTGAGCGATTTGACTCAGTTGGAGAAGTATGCTGCGGCATTACCAGCAGAGCATAAAGATAAGATTAAAGATTTGAGTTTTACGCCTGATTCGGTGTCATTCACAGTTGACCCAATAGGGCAAGTAGTGTTGCGTATTGTTGATTATGAAACTCCTAAGATGTTGAAATTTGGAGCAGATAATTTTCCTATTCAGTTTAATTTTTGGATTCAACTCGTAGGTGTGGCTGATTATGATACTCGTATGAAGTTGACGCTTAAGGCTGATATTCCGTTTATGCTTAAACCAATGATAGGTAATAAATTAGATGACGGCATTGAGCGTATGGCTGATATGATTGCCATGGTTGTAAATCGATAGTATTATATCATTATGTTTAGAAGATCTTGCTTATATTTATGTAGCAAGATCTTTTTTTTATGTAAATGTGGAAAATTTTAGGCTGGGAAGTGTTGGTGGGTGAAAGTTTTTTGGTAACTTTGCAAGGTTGTTTTTTTATAGTGTAATTTGTTTATATAAATTGATATAGTTATGAAAGCAAAGATTGTTGAATTGTTGAAAGCTACAGAGCGTGAGAGAATTGATAAGGTGGTAGAGTATTTAGAGAGTAAGTCGGATTATTTTACAGCTCCAGCATCGACAGCGTTTCATGGTAATTATCCAGGTGGATTGGCAGAACATTCGTTGAATGTGTATAATGTGGCAATGAGAGTGAAAAAAGTGATGGTAGAGATGAAACCAGAATTGGCTGAGCGTTTGAGCGATGAGAGTATTGCTGTGGTAACCTTGTTGCATGATTTATGCAAGACTAATGTGTATAAAATCGAAAAGAAAAATCGAAAAGTGAATGGTGTGTGGGTTGAACAAGATGCGTATGGTGTTGATTATTCGAAATTTCCTCTTGGTCATGGCGAGAAGTCGGTGATTATGTTGTTGACTTTGGGTTTCCCGCTTACGAAGGACGAGATGATGGCTATTCGTTGGCACATGGCAGCGTGGGAGTTGGCATTTCAGAGTGCTGAGGCAAAGGCGAATTTGAATGCTGCAAAAGAGCAATGTCCGCTATTGGCTGTGTTGATGGCTGCCGATGGATTGGCTTCGGCATTGTTGGAGGTTACGAAATAGTTTTTTTTTAGACATGAAAACATGAGACCATGAATTTTGTTTTATGCGTATTTTTTTGCTTATGGATAACATGAAATTATGAATTATGAATTGTGCATTGTGAATTAAAAAAGTATGAATGGTAAATTTGAATTAGATAAAGTAGTTGCGACGAGTGATTTGGGTCGTAAGGGTTGTCTGAAACTACGTTCGTTGATTGATTATTTGCAGGATTGTAGTATATTTCAGTTAGATACGGAGCCTGAATTGGATGCTTATTTTAAGCAAATCAATGGAGGTATGTTTCTCTCGCAAAGAGATATACATATTATAAGAATGCCAAAGTATGGCGAAAAAGTGAAGGTTAAGACATGGGTGTATGAGGTGAATCCTTCGTATGGCTATCGTAATAATAATGTGTATGATGAGGAGGGTCGATTGTGTGTCGAATCGAGTGCGTTGGGGGTATTTGTCAAATACGATACAGG
>JAFYMM010000052.1 GCA_017550055.1 Paludibacteraceae bacterium | reverse complement strand
TTCTCAACGCCAGCAGAGAGGATGGTATGGTTACGTTTTATCACTATTTTTGTTATTGACATGTGTTCCTGCGCCTGGAGCGGTAATGCTTAGTTTGGTAGCGTTTGCAGTGAACTATATGTGGCCAGCTGTGGCATATCTCACGTTCTTATTGATGCTTAAAAAGTCAACGGCCAACACAACTACCTTCAAGCAAAGTATTGGTCTATATATATGTAGCTGTGTTGGTGCAATCGTTATAGGTTCATTGCAAGAAAGTTATGCTTTGCCCATGAGTGCTGCATTGTTTATCTTGGCAATGTTTAATCTAAGGAAGATAAATTCATTTACATGGACTCTAATAGGAGGGTTCTTTGCAGGGTGTGGTGTATGTGTATTTGCTCCAGGTAACTGGTGCCATGCTGCACAAGGCGGTGGATTTACCTTTGAAAGCATTATGCGCAAGAGTGAGGCATTGTTTGAAGCCGTATCGGTGTCGGCTATTGCATTGTTGGCGCTACTGCTATTGATTTTTGCAGTGGTAAATCGCAAAAAGATGAAGCAAATAGTCTCTGAAAATGCGTTTTTCCTTATTGCAATAGTTGTGTCGTTGTTGTTGGCTGTGTTTACATTTACATCAGAACGACAACTATTTTGCCCATCAATATTCTCAATAATTGTGCTTGGAAGAATTATCATGAATTGGAAACAGCCTAAGATATTTAAGGCTGTGTCGATGACAGTGATGATGGGTGTGTTAATGTCAATCTTTGTGGGTGGATATATGTTGCGAAAAAACACCTATGAAATACATTCAAAGGTATTGGAACAGTTGGGAGGCAGTTCAAAAGTAATCTTTGCCGATGCAACAAATGCTAATTACAATAGCGATAGCAAAATTGTAAGACTCATGGCTGAGATGTATGCTCCCGACCCTCTTGCAAATGAGAAACTTCATTTGCTGTTTGATGGATATACCAAGCGAGGATTGTCGCGCATAGGGTGGGAAAATCGCAGTTCAAAAAATATAGTTAATTTCAGCCCCTATCCAGCCTATATTATTGCCGCTCATTACGAAAATTATCCCGAACTTCAGCCTATTGCAGAGACGTCGGGTTGTGAACTAAAGGTTATAAGCATTGATGAAAAATATAAATTGGGGAGGGTAGTAAAAGACAATAAACAAAAAGGTTATGTATATATGCCATTCGCAACGGCCGATAGTAAAACTGCATTGCCTTATGAAGCATTCATATATCGGGGACATCGTTATATAATCCTTCCAGCCTCAGCCCCCGAATCAATATACCTCAAAAAAGTAAAACTCTAAAAGGATGAGAAGAGCGTGGTGAGTACAATTAGAACACTTAGTTTCTATAGTATCTCTAATACACCACTTTGTCAATTATGCCAGTGAGAGTGGCGATGGCGATGCCGTAGTTGGTAATGGGGACATTTTGTGTTTTGGCTTGTGCTATGCGGTTCATTACGAGTCGGCGGTTAAACATGCACGCTCCACAATGTATCACGAGGTCATATTGTGATAGGTCGGTAGGAAAATCATTACCCCCAACGATATCAATGTGCAATTCTTCGCCTATGCGATTGCGTAGCATGCGTGGCAGTTTCACGCGACCAATATCTTCGTTTTGTGGAATGTGACTACAAGCTTCAGCTATCAATACGCGTGATGAGGATGTGAGCGAGAGCAGTTTTTTGCCCCCTTCTACAAATGTGTCAATATCCCCTTTATAGCGAGCAAAAAGGATTGAGAAAGAGGTGAGTAGTGTTTTTTTACCCCCTCCCCCCTCTGGGGTACTCCCCCTATTTTCTGCTTCGCATAAAACAGAGGGAGAGTTTTCTCCTTTGCTTGAGATAGGGGAGCTAATTGTATTATATCGATATTCCTCTACAATGGTATTAACCGAGGCAAACGCTTGGGAGTCGGGGATGATGAGTTGGGGTGGTGTTGTGAGTGAATGAAGTGCTGATTGGAGATTTTCGGGTGTACAACAAAATGCGTTACAACCGCGGTCGAGCAGTTCGCGCAATACCTCTACTTGTGGTTTTATCAATCGACCTTTGGGTGCTTGGGCATCTTGGGGCATTACAAGCACTACAGTGTCGCCACTCTCCACAAGCGAGCCGGTTATATCGTCCAGATTATCGCCGCTCTTATATACTTCGGCCATCTGTGCAAGAAGCCCCTCCACTCCATCGCCAGTCTTGGAAGATACTA
>JAFYMM010000408.1 GCA_017550055.1 Paludibacteraceae bacterium | reverse complement strand
CACCATCACCGACCGATTGAAAGACCTCCTAAAGACCTCAAACGGGAAATATATTGCACCTCAAGCCATTGAAAGTCGCATCAGCGAAGATAAATTCATTGAACAAATAGCTGTGATAGGTGAGCGTCGCCGATATGTAACAGCCCTCATCATCCCCGCATTTGAGGCATTAAAAGAATATGCCGAAGAGAAGAAAATCCAATATCACAATATTGAAGATTTAGTAAAAAATGCCGATATCAAAGCGATGATTCAAGAACGAATCGATGCACTTCAAGAAGGATTTGCTAATTATGAAAAAATCAAAAAAATCACCCTTTTAGCAAATGCATTCTCTATGGAAACAGGCGAATTGACCAATACACTTAAAATTCGCCGTCCCGTCATTCGCTCTCGCTACGCCAAAGAAATCGAGGCAATGTATTGTTAATAAACCCATTAGTTAAATATCCTTATACTACAAAGCACTCGCAAATTGCGAGTGCTTTGTTTTTTTTACAACCTAATATCGTTTCGTTATAATCACTTTAATATCTCCTCTATCATTGCTACTTCTTGGTCGGAGAAATAGGTGTTACCATAGTTGAGGCTATCCTCTAATTGAGCCATAGTGCGGGGACCTATGATTACCGATGTAACAGGCTCGTGCGACAAAATCCATGCCGTTGCCATTTGTGCCAACGATTGACCTCGCTGTTTTGCTAGGTCGTTTAATTTTGCCACTTTTTCAAGCACTTCGGGTGTAATATTCGCATTTGTCAAATATTTACCACAGCCCACTCTTGAATCGGCTGGCACTCCATTTAGATATTTATCGGTCAACACCCCTTGTGCTATAGGCGAAAATGCAGTAAAGCCGATTCCTCTTTTTTGCACAAAATCAAAATGCGCCTTTTCCACATCACGCACCATCATATTATACTTCCCTTGATAGATTAATGGGTGTACTTTTTCTTGCTCTAGATAATCAACTGCTTTAGCAAGAACATCTACAGGATAATTAGATAAACCCACATACAACGCCTTCCCTTGACGCACAATATCTACAAGCGCCTGCATTGTTTCCTCAACAGGTGTTTCTCCATCATAGCGATGCGAGTAATAAATATCGACATAATCAAGATTCATACGCTTTAGCGATTCTTCAAGACTTGTTATCATCATCTTGCGCGAAGAACCCACCCCATAAGGGCCATCCCACATATTGTAACCCGCCTTTGTGGTTACAATCATTTCGTGACGATAGGGCTTAAAATCTTGCGTATAAATTCGACCAAAAGTCTCTTCGGCACTACCAAATGGAGGTCCATAATTATTTGCTAAGTCAAAGCATGTGATGCCATTGTCAAATGCGCATCTCATCTTTGCCCGACTTTCCTCAAGACTATCAATCCCACCAAAATTCCACCAAAAACCCAATGATAATGTAGGCAATTTTATACCCGAATTGCCACTTTTTCGATACGAAACCAATGATTCATCATATCGGTCGGCACTTGATTTATAACTATTTTCAATCATATTTTTTTCATGTTACTCTGACAAAGATAGTAATTTATACAACAATAATACACCTATTTCTCAAATAATCGGCAAATTATGAGGGATTTTGAATAATTTTCACTATCTTTGCGTGATTTTTTAAGAAGATAAAAATTTAGATATTTATGGTAAACCCAATTAAGAAAACCATCGAGCTTAGCGACGGACGTGTTATCACGCTCGAAACAGGCAAACTTGCAAAGCAAGCCGATGGAGCGGTAGAATTGCGCATGGGCAACACAATGCTCTTGGCAACTGTATGTTCGGCTAAAGAAGCCGGCGAGGGTGTTGACTTTATGCCCCTCCAAGTAGAGTACAAAGAAAAATTTTCGGCAGCCGGCCGTTTCCCTGGTGGCTTCCTTAAGCGTGAAGGTCGTGCTTCTGACTATGAAATTTTGACTGCTCGCCTCGTTGACCGCGTGCTTCGTCCACTTTTCCCCGACAATTATCACGCCGACACTTTTGTTAACATCACAATGTATTCATCTGACGGCGTTGAAATGCCTGATGCTCTTGCTGGTCTTGCTGCATCGGCTGCAATCGCTGTTTCTGATATCCCTTTCAACGGTCCTATTTCAGAAGTTCGTATTGCTCGCGTTGATGGACAATTCGTTATCAACCCTAACTTCGAACAACTCGAAAAGGCTGACATGGAGTTGATGGTAGGTGCTACTTACGACAACATCATGATGGTGGAAGGTGAAATGGATGAGGTTTCAGAAGCAGAACTTCTCGAAGCGCTCAAAACTGCTCACGATGCAATCAAAAAGCAATGTATCGCTCAACAAGAACTCGCAGAAGCTGTTGGTTCAACTGTTAAACGCGAATATTGCCACGAAGTAAACGACGAAGATCTTCGCAAAGACGTTTACGAAAAATGTTACGACAAAGCTTATGCTGTAGCTAAAGCTGGTTGCGCTGACAAACACTGGCGTAACGATAGCTTCGAAGCTATCTGCAAAGAATATATCGAATCTCTTCCCGAAGAAGAACGCGACGAAAAAACTGCTCTCGTTAAACGCTACTATCACGATGTAGAAAAAGAAGCAGTACGCCGTTGCATCCTCGACGAAGGTATCCGTTTGGACGGTCGCAAGACTACCGACATTCGCCCTATCTGGTGCGAAACTGACTACCTTCCAGGTCCTCACGGCGCAGCTGTTT
>JAFYMM010000407.1 GCA_017550055.1 Paludibacteraceae bacterium | reverse complement strand
GCGTATCTTTTGCCAGTGCTTGAATTGCTCAGTCGTGGCGGTTCGCCAGAGAATAAGGTCAATGCGCTTGTGCTTGTTCCTACGCGCGAATTGGCTCAGCAAGTGGACCAACTACTTGCAGGTTTTGCCTATTATCAAGACACTACGTGGATTGCCATCTATGGAGGCAACGATGGGGTGGCATTTGCTCAACAGCAACGCGCATTGGAGCAGGGTGGCGACATTGCTATTGCTACGCCAGGGCGTTTGCTCTCGCTCCTTCGTCATTGTAAGGTAGATTTGTCGAAGGTCGATTTCCTCATTCTCGATGAGGCAGACCGCATGCTTGATATTGGGTTCTATGACGATATAATGGAGATTATCTCCTATTTGCCAAAAGAACGACAAACGCTTATGTTTTCAGCCACTTTTCCAGCTGAGGTAGAGAAACTTGCCCGTCAGGTGCTTCGTAATCCAGCCGAAGTGAAAATAGCAGTATCTAAACCAGCCGAAGGTATCACTCAAAGCGTGTATATTCTTCACGAAGAGCAAAAGTTGGCGTTAGTGATGGATATGTTCGCTGAGCAAGAAAGGGGTAAAGGGATTATTTTTGCTTCGTCGAAAGAGAAAGTGCGCGACCTTTATCACACTCTACGTCGTAGGGGGTTGAAAGTGGCGCAAATACATTCAGACCTTGAGAATGCCGAGCGCACACAAACTTTGCTTGACTTCAAAAACAACAAAATTCAATTGCTTGTGGCTACCGATGTTGTGTCGCGAGGTATTGATATAGATGATATTGAGTTTGTTATAAACTATGATGTGCCAGCTCAGCCAGAGGATTATGTGCATCGTATAGGTCGTACGGCTCGTGCTGGTGCTCGTGGAGAGGGTATTACTTTTGTTACGCCAAAGGATAAACCTCGACTTGATAGAATCGAAAAGCTTTTGGAAAAGAGTATTCAACGAGGAGTATTGCCCGAAGAGGTCGCCAAATTAGCCCCTGCGATTGATGAATCGACTCTTGTTGGTGAAGAAAAGAAAAAACGTAAGTTCTACAAACACAGAGGAGTAAGAGGAAAGAATTCGCCATCGAAGCAACAAAAATATAAACCGCACAAAAAAAATCAATAAAACACTTGCATAGTTCAAATAAAAGTTGTAACTTTGCACTCGCAAAACCAAAGTTGCGGCGTTGGCGTAATTGGTAGCCGCGCTAGACTTAGGATCTAGTGTCGAGAGACGTGGGGGTTCGAGTCCCTTACGCCGCACATAAGAAGGCATCTGATTGAAATTCAATCGGATGCTTTTTTTATTTTTGTGTGTTTTTCGTTAAGATGCAAATCGAAACAAAATCGAAACAAAAAAGAGTGTTTTTGGGGTGTTTTTTTGAGGAGAAAAAGAGGTGGTTCGATGTTTTTTTTAGGCGTATAGGTCAAATTGCATGGTGTATTTTAGTATAAATTTAATCATTGGTGTCCGATAAAAAAAGCAAAAGAAGAAGAATATAAAATAGTAGCAAAAGTAAATCTTTCAATTAGTCAGGGATTTAAATCTGAATCAGAACAATGGG
>JAFYMM010000406.1 GCA_017550055.1 Paludibacteraceae bacterium | reverse complement strand
TTTTGACAACATGTCTTTTGCCTTCGTCGGTCATAGGTATTTGTCTTAAAACAGGCTTAGTGAGTGATAGTTTTATTTCTAATCGCAAACAACGTCCTATTCCGTATTTATTTACGATTTTGGGTTATTCGCTTTGTATTTATTGGTTATATCAAATAGGTCTTGATTATTCCTATACTGCACCTTTGATAGGGGCGATTATTGGCCTATTGATTATTTTGCCTATCAACTATTTCTGGAAAATTAGTGCGCATCTTTCTGCGTTTGGCGGTTTGTGTGGTGCTATTTTCACTTTTGCGTTTATGCAAGGCACAACACCAATTCTCTCTTTTGTTGGTTTGATTCTCCTCAGTGGAGTGTTAGGTTGGGCGCGAATGGAACTCAAAGCTCACACTTTGGGTCAAGTTTGTTGTGGATGGCTCAATGGCTTTTTGTGTATTACAATCACATGGTTACTTTTTTTATAAGCTATAATAGTTTTGTTTAGATGATAGATATGAAGCAAAAAATACTATTGTTTTTTTTGATATTTATTACACAATTCTCGATTATTAAAGCACAGCATGCGACTATTTCTTATGAAGTCATTGATTTAAAGAACGGAGAGGTCGTAGCTTCGCAAAATCCTGAGTTATGTGCAACTCCTGCTTCTGTTACAAAACTCATAACCACCGCCACAGCTCTTGAGCTTCTTGGCGGTGATTTTCAGTTTTCTACGTATATAGAAACAAATGGAACTATTGTTGGCGGAGTCTTAAATGGCGACCTTATAATTCGAGGAGGAGCCGACCCAACACTTGGGTCAATTCATCTTGGCGACCGAGCTTTTCTTGACTATTTTGTGAAAGTAATCAAGCAAAATGGCATCAATCATATTACGGGTGATGTGATTATCGACCCAACATGTCTCGATCGTTGTCCTGCGCCAGTAAAATGGATTTGGGAAGATATGGGTTTCCATTATGGAGCTGCTGCGTTTGGGCTTTCGGTGTATGATAATACTTCAATAATTACAATAAATTCTGGAGAATTTGGCACAAGACCAACTGTTACAAGTGTATGGCCCGAGACCCCAAATCTTGCTATTTACAACGAGATTAAGACGCTTCGTATCCCTAACGATAGTGTATGGGCTTTTTGTCCACCCTATGGATTAGCTCTTTATCTTCAAGGGGGTATGCCAGCTAATCGCAACAACTATGTGGTGCGCACATCTATTCCTAATCCTCCGCTTGTAGTGGCAAAATCGCTACATAAAATGCTGAATAATTGTGGTGTAGTTGTAGATGGCACTTATAGTGTACAAACAGAATATTTCCCAGAAGAGCGTAAACTCATCTATGAGTATAAATCTCGTAAACTTCGCGAAATAATACGTTTGACCAATTTCAAGAGTAACAATCTCTATGCAGAACATCTATTTCGTCGTTTAGGTAATATTATTATGCCACACGAAGCTACCTCGTCCGCTTCTATTCAGGTAGTTAAAGATTATTGGAAAAAACAAGGCATTGACATCTCTGCTCTTTTTCTTTACGATGGATGTGGGCTTGCGGCTCAAAATGCTTATAGCGCACACTTTTTGAATCAAATATTGGTGCACATGCGCAAAAGTCCTAATTGGGATGATTTTTATCAATCACTTCCTCGTGCGGGACGCGAAGGCACTGTGGGTTCATTCCTTTATAAAACCAAACTTCAAGATAACGCACGTTTGAAATCAGGTAGCCTTAGTGGTGTGCAATGCTATAGTGGGTATATCATGTATGGCGATAAAGAGTATGCTGTAACTGTGATGGTTAACAACTTTGCCTGCAAACGTCGAGATATAAAAAATCAGATTGAAGAGTGGTTGTTAGATATAGTTAAATTTAAGCTGTAGCAACCCTCAAGCAACCTGCAAGCAAGAAAACCTCCATTTCTTAGGCGACAGCAAGGTGCAAGCAACCTGCTCCGAAGTAGAGTGACATTTTTTATGACCGTATGATAAAATATTTAGATACTATAGATTCCACAAGCACAGAACTTCGTCGTCGTATGTCGGTCGAAGAGTTGTTTCATGGTTATTGTATATCGGCTGATTTTCAGACAGCAGGACACGGTCAAGCTACTAACCGTTGGGAGAGCGAGGAAGGCAAAAATTTGCTTTTTAGTCTTTTGTTGCGACCAACAATTATTCCTGCTGCCGAACAATTTATTATAACCGAGCTTGTTACGCTTGCAATAATCAACGTATTGCAAGATTATGTTCGTCAGCAGATAACTATTAAATGGCCAAACGATATTTATGTCGGGGATAAAAAACTTTGTGGTATTCTTATCGAAAATGCCTTGTGTGGACCAACTATTGACACTTGTATCGTAGGTATAGGCATAAATATAAATCAAGAGTTATTCAAAAGTGATGCACCAAATCCCGTTAGCTTGAAACAGCTAAATGGGCGTGATAATGACCGAAGAGAGATACTTGAAGAGATACATCACAATATACTTAATTACTATGATTATCTTGCAGATAATTGGCATAATGATAGTATAAAACAATCGCTCCACTATGAGTATATGAATAACCTTTATCGACGTACGGGTTATCATAACTATTCAACTCCAGAGGGGGAGCATTTCTCTGCCGAAATTGAAGAGATTGGTTTACAAGGGCATCTCACGCTTCGCTTACAATCGGGTGAACGCCGCACTTATGCTTTTAAAGAAGTAATATTTGAATTGAAATAAAATGGATTTTAAACTCACATCAACGTATGCCCCAACGGGCGATCAACCACAGGCAATCAAAGAATTGACTGAGGGCATACGTCGTGGAGTGCCATTTCAAACTTTGCTTGGAGTTACAGGTTCGGGTAAGACCTTTACGATGGCAAACGTGATTGCCAACATCGGTCGTCCGACTCTTATACTTTCTCATAACAAAACACTTGCTGCTCAGCTTTATAGTGAATTCAAAGCCTTTTTCCCGGAGAATGCAGTAGAGTATTTTGTTTCGTATTACGATTATTATCAGCCAGAAGCCTATATTCCGCATACAGACACTTATATAGAAAAAGACCTTGCAATCAACGATGAAATCGACCGTTTGCGCCTCTCTGCCACTGCGGCTCTGCTTTCTGGTCGTAACGATGTGGTGATTGTTTCGTCTGTCTCTTGCCTTTATGGTATAGGCAATCCTGATGATTTTACACAAAATTGTATTACACTTACCGCAGGAAAACGCTATTCGCGACAAGATTTGATGCATCAACTTGTTAATGCACAATATGTTCGTAATGATATAGAGCTTAATCGTGGTAATTTTCGTGTAAAAGGTGAGACTATTGATATATGTCTTTCATATACTGATTATATTGTGCGTGTGGTCTTTTGGGACGATGAAATTGATGTTATTGAGACTTTGGACCTTGTCAATAATCACACGCTTCAGCGTTTTGACGAGTTCAAAATCTATCCAGCTAATATCTTTACTACGACAAAAGAGCGAGTTAATGCTGCTATTGACCAAATTGCACTTGACCTTGGTCGTGAGGTGCAAGCCTTTATTGAACGGGGTCAGCCATACGAAGCAAAACGCCTCGAAGAGCGTGTCAATTACGACCTTGAGATGATAAAAGAGGTGGGCTATTGTTCGGGTGTTGAGAACTATAGTCGCTATTTTGACAATCGCCCTCCAGGCTCTCGACCATTTTGTCTTTTGGACTATTTTCCTGATGATTTTCTTCTGATTATTGATGAAAGTCACGTAACAGTGCCTCAAATACGTGCTATGTATGGAGGTGATGCTTCGCGTAAAAAGAATTTGGTGCAATATGGTTTTCGTCTTGAAGCTGCGTTGGACAATCGTCCATTGAAATTCGAGGAGTTTGAGCAGTTGATTAAGCGAGCTATCTATGTAAGTGCCACACCAGCTGATTATGAATTAGATAAATCTGAAGGAGTTATAGTTGAACAAGTTATACGACCTACGGGATTGCTCGATCCAGAAATCGAGGTGCGTCCTACGCTCAATCAGATTGACGATTTGATGGAAGAGATAGTTTTGCGAGTAGAGAGAGATGAGCGAGTATTGGTGACTACACTTACAAAACGCATGGCAGAGGAGCTCAATCTATATCTTGAGCGCAATGGTGTGCGTTGCAATTATATACACTCTGATATTGATACACTTGAGCGTGTGCGTATTCTCGACGAATTGCGGGCTGGTATGTTTGATGTGCTTATTGGGGTCAACCTTTTGCGTGAGGGATTAGATTTGCCTCAGGTGTCGTTGGTGGCTATTCTCGATGCCGACAAAGAGGGATTTCTTCGCTCTCGACGTTCTCTTATACAGACAGTTGGTCGTGCTGCGCGTCACCTTAATGGTAAGGCAATTATGTATGCCGATACGATAACAGACTCAATGCGTCAGACTATCGATGAAACAGCTCGTAGGCGTGAAAAGCAATTGAAATATAACGCTGATAATAATATTACTCCACAGGCTGTGGCTTCGCGTACAGTGGTTTCTCCGCTTCCAACTAAAGTTGAAGCGCAAGGTCCTGCATCTCGCCCAGCTATTCCTGTAGGAAAGACTTATCAACCTATACCGTCAGAGACTGTTAATTCTATTGCTGCTGACCCAGTAGTGCAATATATGTCGAATAATGACATTGAAAAATCTATTAAGAATGCTCGTCGACACATGGAAGAGGCGGCTAAGCGTCTTGATTTTATCGAGGCGGCACAGTGGCGAGATGAAATGCTCCAACTTGAAGATTTATTGAAAGAGAAAAAAGAAAATTAGATATAAGGAATACTTATGGATTATGAATTGATTAAAGCTCCAATTATTGCTGAATTTGCGTTGTTTCAGCAATTTTTAGACTCTGCTTTTTCGGCAGAAGAGCAATTGCTTAAAAAGGTACTTGACCATGTTCGTATGCAAAAGGGTAAGCAGGTGCGTCCTGTATTTACATTGCTTTGTGCGAAATTGTGTGCTACACCAAATAATAAAACAATAAATGTGGCGGCTGCGTATGAGCTATTGCATACGGCAAGTCTTATTCATGATGATGTAGTGGATAATACTATGGAACGTCGTGGTCAACCATCGGCAAATGCGTTGTTTGATAATCGTACTGCAGTGCTTGTAGGTGATTATTTATTGAGTAAGTCAATGCAATTTATTGCTGAAACAGGTATGCCTGAACTATATGCTCAACTTGCTCTTTTGGGTAATGTATTGACAAGAGGCGAGTTGCTTCAGTTGCAACATTCATATTCTATTCCGACAGAGGAGGACTATGTTGAGATAATCAAGAAAAAGACAGCTGTGTTGTTTACTATCAGTGCAGAATCGGCAGCAATCAGTGTAGGAGCAAGTAAGGAACAATGTGAGGCATTGCGTCAGTTTGCTGAGTATTTGGGTATTTGTTTCCAAATAAAAGATGATATCTTTGATTATACTCCTAATGCTCAAATAGGTAAGCCTACGTTGAATGATATTCGTGAGGGTAAATTCACATTGCCACTTATTCATGCACTTGAAAGTATTCATGCTAATGAGGCTTCGCTAATACTCGATGCAGTGAAAAAACGTCAATTCACAGAGGACTTCTTCTACAATATAGGTTCGCTTGTAGCTCGTACTGGGGGCATTGAATATGCAGAGCAGAGAATGGCATATTATCGAGCAGAAGCAGAGAAAGTTTTAAGTATTTTTGCTGATAATGAGATAAAACAATCTTTGCTTAATTTGCTTGAATTTACAATTCAACGTAAAAAATAGTGGAGTGTTAAGGCTATAAAAATAGGGCGATTATTGTTAATCGCCCTATTTTTATTGTTGTTTAGTGAGTTGATTATCTGATAGGAATGTATTGTACGAAGGCTTCGATTGCTTCGTAGGCGGCGAGGCCGAGTTGGCAGTATAGGTCGGCAGTTGCTTTGTTGCGGTCCTCAGAGCGTTGCCAGAAGAGGCGTTCGTCGCCACCCATGAATGGAGCTCCTTCCATTTGTGATTGGTGTTTGAGGATTGCATTGCGTTTTGCACGAAGTTCTTCAGGAGAGAGAGGTACTGCCATTTCGATATGGTCAATTTCCCATTCCATCCATGCACCACGATACATCCAAATACGACAGTCTTGCATCCATTCGTCGTCTTTTATTTCGTCGACAGCAGCAAGGACTGCGTCAAGACATACTTTGTGAGTGCCATGAGGGTCGGCAAGGTCGCCAGCTACGTAGATTTGATGAGGTTTAACTTCTTCAATTACAGCTTTTACGATATCGACATCGGCACGTCCGAGGTCGCCTTTTTTGATAGTACCTGTTTCGTAGAATGGGAGGTTGAGGAAGTGTACGTTTTTAGAGCGTACGCCCATGAAACGACATGCTGCTTTAGCTTCGCCACGGCGAAGGAGACCTTTGAGCATACGTACGTCGAAGGTATCAATGTCGTTTTTGCCCTTTTCTTCGAGGAGGAATTTGCGTATTTCTTCGTATTTAGTGAGAATTGCTTTGTTGCCTGGGTCGAACATGTCGGTGAAGCCTTTGATGAAGGCGATGAAGCGAATGATTTCGTCGTCGCCAACAGCAATATTACCAGATGTTTCGTAGCAAACGTGCACTTCATGACCTTGGTCGACGAGGCGTTTGAGTGTTCCACCCATTGAGATTACGTCGTCGTCAGGGTGAGGAGAGAAGACGATTACGCGTTTAGGGAATGGGTAGGCGCGTTCAGGACGGTTAGAGTCGTCGACATTAGGTTTGCCACCTGGCCAACCTGTGATAGTGTGTTGAAGGTCGTTGAATATTTTGATGTTTACGCTATAGGCAGAGCCATAGAGTGCTACGAGCTCGCTAAGACCGTTTTCGTTGTAGTCTTTGTTAGTGAGTTTTAGGATTGGTTTTCCTATTTTTTGACAAAGCCATACGATAGCGCGACGAGTGAGTTTGTCGTTCCATTCGCAAGAAGTTACGAGCCAAGGGCAAGAGATGCGAGTGAGTGCGCTAGCAGAGTGAACGTCGAGGAAAGCAGTTGTGTTTGTGTGCATTTGAAGGAAAGAGGCTGGGTGTTGGTCAGTCATTTGGCCTTCAATTACTTCTTTAATTATGTTGGCTTTATGCTCTCCGAATGCGAGAAGTGCGATGCGTCGTGCCTTCAATATGGTGTTGATACCCATTGTGATGGCACCAGCAGGTACTTCGTTGAGCGAACCAAAGAGGTGGACTGCTTCTTCTCTTGATTTAGTGTCGAGGAGGATGAGTCGTGTTAGTGATGATGCTTGTGAGCCAGGTTCGTTGAAACCGATGTTGCCCGCTCCACCGATGCCAAGCACTTGATAGTCGATGCCACCGCACTCTTTGATTTTGAGTTCGTAGTTGGCACAGTGTTGAGATATTTCTGATTGATTGAGCGTTTGGTCGATTGAGTGAATATTTTCAGGCAGAATATCGATTTTGTCTAAAAGGTTTGTTTTGATTTGGTTTAGACAGCTTTGAGCGAAGTTGACATTGAGCGGATAGTATTCGAAGAGATTGAATACTATGACGTTTTTGAAACTTAAGTTTTCTTCTTTGTGAAGGCGCACAAGTTCGTTGAACACCTCGATAGGAGAACGACCGCTAGTGAAACATAGTGTGCAAGTGCGATTTTCGGCTTGTCGTTGACGGATGAGGTCGGCAATTTCGCGAGCAACGGCTATGCTACTTTCTAGTGCTGTGTTGGTGATGTGTGTTTTGATTTTCTCGAAACGAGAAATTCCAGATATTTCTAATGCAGAATCAGGTTGATAATACTTTTTAGGTACTTGATAAAGCACAATTTGTGAACTAAGATTTGTTCTCATAACTTTATAGTTTTATATTGTTTTGTTTGTTTTTGTTCGTTTTTTCGGATGTCGATACACAATGAGAGTGTGTATTGTGAAGGTATGGTTATCCTATGATGAAGGTTGCTTGAAGGTATCTCCAAAGTATATTCAGATTTTGGAATTTTTAGGAGCGAATACACAATGAGAGTGTGTGTTTAGGAGGCTTCTTTGTTTTGCAAAATTTTGAGCACTATTTCACCTCTGCAAAGTTAGATATTTTTTTTTGTACAACAAAACGATTTTTAATTTTTTTTAGTGAAACGCTTGTTTTGAGTTGTTTTTTTTCGTATCTTTGCATTGAATTGTATTATTGTATCAATGAATCTTATAGCAGATAGTGGTTCGACAAAGACCGCTTGGTGTTTGTCGTGTGGTAATCAGATTATTAAGCAGTTTGAAACTGCGGGTATAAATCCATTTTTTCAAACAGAAGAGGAGATAACAGCTCAGTTGAAAGAGACGTTGTTGCCACAAATTGTGTGCAATGATGTGGAAAATGTTTATTTTTATGGGGCAGGTTGTGCTGATCCGGTTAAAAATAATGCTCTTGGAGAGGTGTTGAAGTCGGTAATTGGAGCAAAAACTGCGTTTGTTGCGTCGGATATGTTGGGCGCTGCTCGTGGTTTGTTGGGCAGAGAGAGAGGCATTGCTTGTATTCTTGGTACAGGTGCTAATTCGGGAGTGTATGATGGCGAGGCGTTGGTGAAAGGTGTTTATGCTGGGGGGTATATTCTTGGCGATGAAGGTTCGGGTGGCGTGCTTGGTAAGTTGTTGATTTCGGATTGGGTGAAAAAGCAAATGCCTCAAGATATTTATGATGCTTTGACCGAGGAGTATGGGTTGACTTATTTGGGCATTGTGGATAGAGTGTATAAACAACCATTCCCTAATCGTTGGTTGGCGCAGTTTACGAAATTTATGTCGGCTCGTCGTGAGAATGAATATATCCATAATTTGCTTGTTGGGGCTTTCAAGGCGTTTTTTGAGAGAAATATTAAGCAATATGAAGAGTGGAAGGAGCTTGAGGTTGGGTTTATTGGTTCGATTGCGTTTTATTTTAATGCGGAGTTGAGAGAGGCTGCTGAGATGTGTGGAATTAAGTTGGGTAAGGTGATGCAGAATCCGATTGATGGGCTTGTGGAATA
>JAFYMM010000405.1 GCA_017550055.1 Paludibacteraceae bacterium | reverse complement strand
TTCCTCTAGGACTTTGCTTTAGTAAAATTTATATGAACTACAAAAAGTACTTCTTCACTCTGCCTGTTTATTTCGTTCCTTTGGGACTTTGTTTCAAAATTTCAACTAAGTTGACGAAGAAGCGAGGTTAGATATTTGGGAAGTAAGGATATAAAAAAAAGGCTGTACACTGAATAGTGTACAGCCTTTAGAATTATTTGAAATTCAAATTATTTGCTTTTATTGTAGCGTTCGTTGAGCATATCGATTGCTTCTTTTGTGATATCGTATTCAGGAGCAGCGAAAAGAACGTTGTTGTTCAATGCACTAGTTGTAATAACAAGGTGATATTTGCCATCAACATTGAGCGTGCGAATTACGCTATTAACACTATCGAGCAAACGAACACTAAGTTGTTGTTGTTCAAGAATAAGTTCTTGTTCTTTCTCTTGAGCGAGGATATTAAGGTCTTGCTCTTTTTTCACCAAACGGCGTTGTTCAGCTTCGGCACGTTCGCGAGAAAGGAAAGCTTGATTTTCGAGTTTCTTTTGAAAATCAATCATTTCATTTTGAAGGCTATTAGCACGTTGATTAAGATCAAGACGCATATCTTCGCCTTTACGCATGAGACGATCGCTTTCTTCAAGATTCAAATCATAACTTTGGAGAAGAGAATCAACATTGATAACTGCTATAGGAAGACGGCAACCTTCTTCTACTTTTACATTGCATTTTTCAACATTATCTGTTTCAGCTTGTTTTGTAGCTTGGTTGCACGATGCCAACATCATGGCAGCAACACAAAAAAGTAAAATTTTTTTCATTTATTTTCTATTTTATATTTATAATTATGTTTTTTTGCTTGATTCTGAGCCTCACGGTCTTGCGATGTGGCACATGTTATTCCACGCTCCTTAAGTGCTTTATTACCACCTATGTGTATATTAGGAAATTTTTTTTTCAAAAAAAGAGGACGAAACGCCATAGCCAACACTGCAACGAGCAATATGACTAACGATACTCCTAATGTCAATAACGTGGTTTTTAACACTTTAACAAATTTAAACGCAATTAAACAAATTTAGTGCAAAGATAAGCAATTTAATTCATAAATCATAATTTATAATTCATAATTATTGTTAATTTAACAATGATAAGCAGTAAGTAATAAGCAGAAAGACATTAACATATCACTTTTTGACGACCATAAATAATTTATATTCGGAAGAATAAAGGCTCAATATTGGTTTGGATTTTGTAGTTTCGGATTTTTTTCGTATCTTTGCAGAATAAACGTCTAGATTCGACAGTAGATAGACAATTTTATTTTTCATTAGAAACTAATTATTTATCAATTAATAGCTAATATTATGAGCATTAGAACACTTCAACCTGAACGTCTCTGGAAAGAATTCTATGAGATTTGTCAAATTCCTCACCCATCGAAAAAAGAGGAAAAAATGATTGCTTATTTGCAAGAATTTGGTAAACGTCATAACCTTGAAACACGCACAGACGCTGCTGGTAACGTATTGATTTGCAAACCTGCAACTCCTGGTTATGAAAACCGCAAAAAAGTGATTCTTCAATCACACATGGACATGGTGTGTGAGAAAAACAATGATACACAACACAACTTTGACACAGACCCTATTCAACCTTATATCGACGGCGAATGGGTGAAAGCAAAAGGTACGACTCTCGGTGCAGACAACGGTATTGGTATGGCAACAGAATTGGCTATCCTTGCAAGCAACGATTTGAAACACCCTGCACTTGAATGCTTGTTTACAGTAGATGAAGAAACTGGTTTGACTGGTGCTTTCGCTATTGACCCACAATTGCTTAAAGGCGAAGTATTACTTAACCTTGACTCGGAAGATGATGGTGAATTCTTCATTGGTTGCGCTGGTGGTATCGACACAACTGTGACATTCGACTACAAAGAAGAGGCAATGCCAGAAGGTTTGTTCTACTTCACAATCACAGTAAACGGTCTTCAAGGTGGTCACTCGGGTGGTGATATTCACTCAAACCGCGGTAACGCTAACAAAATTTTGAACCGCTTCATGTGGCAAATTGCTAAAGCTACAGATTTGAAAGTGGCTTCGATCACAGGTGGTAACCTTCGCAATGCTATCGCACGCGAAGCAAGCGCAGTGTGTGCTGTTCCTGCAGACTTTAAACACGAATTGACAGTACGCGCAAACACATTTGCAGCTGAAATAGAGGCAGAATTTGTTATCTCTGATGCTGGTG
>JAFYMM010000404.1 GCA_017550055.1 Paludibacteraceae bacterium | reverse complement strand
CCAACCCCCTCGAAGCAAATTAAGAGCAATCTCACGTCCTAAACCCGATGTCGCTCCTATAATAATAGCTCTTTTCATACTATAACTCATTAAATATTAAACAAAAATATTATATTCCCATATCCTATCTTCTACTCCACGCTCAATATATAAATTACTATACAAATTTACACCCACAAAGTTACACATATTTCTTGTACTATGCAATACAAAATACCACTTTTAACACAAATTAACCTTGTAGATTTCATAACACAAAAAAAGGTTGACTATCAAATGATAATCAACCTTTTTGTAGCGGGATCGAGAATTGAACTCGAGACCTCCGGGTTATGAATCCGACGCTCTAACCAACTGAGCTATCCCGCCATACTTTATTCCCTTAAAAAGCGAGTGCAAAGTTACGCATTTTTAACGAAACTACCAAATATTTTGACATAAAATTCACTACTTTTTATCAAAACACTGGTTTACAGTATTATAATTGCATTTTAGAAACAATAGCAGCTGCGATTTCAGCCATTTCTGATGCCTCAAGTTTAAGTTTTGGATTAGAAATAACCATATCTTTTTCGGCATTTATAGGAATTAGGTGCACATGCACATGTGGCACCTCCATACCCATAACAGCAACACCAACACGTTTACATGGCACTGCCGCCTCAATAGCTTTAGCCACACGCTTAGCAAACATCATCAATCCTGCATACATTTCATCATCCATATCAAAAATATAATCACCCTCTTTATCGGCCTCAAATTTAGGAATGACAAGTGTATGACCCTTGGTCATTGGGTTAATGTCAAGAAATGCAAAATAACGCTCATCCTCTGCTACTTTGTAGCAAGGTATTTCACCGTTTATAATTTTTGTAAATATAGTCATAACAAATTAAAATGTAAAACATGAAAGTTGAAATACAAAATGATATTTCAACTTTCAAATTATATTAAATTGATATTTCAAGAATTTCAAGCATCAATGTACCAGCAGGAACTTTAGCTTCTGCAACATCACCAACTTTTTTACCCATCAAAGCTTTTGCAATAGGTGTAGTAACAGCCAATTTACCTTCGCGAATATTAGCTTCGTTCTCAGATACTAACATATAATTCATTTCGCGACCTGATTTTTGGTCTTTTACTCGTACTTTTGAAAGTATTTGGACAGAATCAGCCGACACCATAGATTCATCAAGAATACGTGCATTTGCGAGTGTATCTTTAAGTTGTGCAATTTTCATCTCAAGCAACCCTTGTGCCTCTTTTGCTGCATCATATTCTGCATTTTCGCTCAAATCACCTTTATCACGTGCTTCTGCTATTTGCGCAGAAATGCGTGGTCGTTCAACAGATTCTAATTGTTTAATTTGATCAATCAATTTCTTGTAACCTTCTTCGGTCATGTAAGTTACAGCCATAATTTAATAATAGTTATTAGTTATTAATAATTAGTTATTCAGATTTAATTATTGACAATTAGCACTTAAACAAGCATGCTATGAGTATTCTCTCCAAAAAGAAAAATTACTCATCAATTATTACTCATTAAATACTAATAAAGAGAGAAACCCAACCATTTCATAGGTTGGATCTCCCATATTTCTTATACCCCTCGTTTAGGTAATGCAAAGGTAGTAACTATTTCTGACCTGAGCAAATTTTAAGGGTACAACAATAAAACTTTAACCTAATACAACTCCACAATCTAACAAACACACATTATCAATATTTCTTATTAAATATTTCTGATGCAATAAAAGCTCGGCGCACCTCATCTGTATCAGAGAAGTTCAATGCAAAATCCAAAGTACTCTCATCGTCAGCAACACCAAAATTCTTATTTTGAGTTTTCTTTTGTCGTTTTGCAAGCTCTTTCGCTTTTTCTGCACGAATTAACTCTGCTTTTTTCTTTTGTTCTGCTATCTCTATTTGGCGCAATTCCTCTTCTCTCTGCTGCCTTTGCAATTCCTCTTCCTCTCGTTTTTTAACCTCAGCCATCTCTGCTACCTCACGAAACATTCGCTCCAAATCATTTTCATCTACAACATCAGAGTCCAAAGTTGTAGTTGTTGTAGACATCGCTGGATTTTTCGGAACATCAAAAACATCTTGCCTCATTTCTGTCTGAAACTCATCTGCATTATCAGGAAACATAGGTGCTGGCGATTGTTTTTTTTGTTGCTTCTTTTTATTTTTCAACAACGACCCAATTCCAGACAAAACTAAAATTACAACATAAAATATTATCTCAACAAAATCTTCCATACAATTTGAAATTTAAAAGTTAATAATTATGCCATCATAATTCACATCTAAATCTATAATTTATTTCAATGCCCAAGATTCTTTATCAAGATTGCGATAATTAATCGCTTCTGCAACATGAGAAAATTGGATATTTTCGGAATTATCAAGGTCGGCTATTGTGCGTGACATCTTAAGAATTCTATCATAAGCACGAGCCGAAAGATTGTGTTTGGTCATAGCTTTATTCAATAAATCTTGACCTTTTGCGTCCAATTGACAATATTTACGAATAAGTTTTGACCCCATTTGCGCGTTACAATAAACACCCTCTTCTGTAGCAAAACGATTAGTTTGAATATTACGTGCTGCAATAACACGAGCTCGTATTGTCGCACTATTTTCTGATGGTTTAGCATCTGCCAATTGAGCAAATGGCACAGGTACTATTTCGATATGCATATCAATACGGTCGAGAAGCGGCCCTGAAATACGACTAAGATAACGCTGTACTACGCCAGGAGCACAAGTACACTCATGGTTAGGATCATTATAATAACCACAAGGACAAGGGTTCATAGATGCAACAAGCATAAAACTTGCAGGATATTCAACAGTCATTTTAGTACGCGAAACTGTAATTTTACGATCTTCTAATGGCTGACGCAAAACCTCTAGTACCGCACGTTTAAATTCAGGTAATTCATCTAGAAATAGTACCCCATTATGAGCTAAAGATATTTCTCCTGGCTGAGGATATGTGCCACCACCCACAAGAGCAGTATCGCTAATAGTATGATGAGGATTACGGAAAGGACGACGAGTAATTAAACCAAAATTACCATCTAACTTACCTGCAACAGAATGAATTTTTGTTGTTTCAAGGGCTTCATGCAATGTAAGAGGAGGTAAAATAGTAGCAAAACGCTTACTCATCATACTCTTACCTGCACCAGGAGGACCAATCATCAGAATATTATGCCCTCCTGCCGCTGCTACCTCCATTGCACGTTTAACAGACTCTTGACCCTTTACTTCATCAAAATCCACCTCAAATTTATCAATACTAGCAAAAAACTCAGCACGCGTATCTATCACAAGTGGGTCTATTTTCTTCTCTCCATTAAGAAACTGCACAACATCAATAATAGTATCTGCGGGAATGATATCAAGATTATTCACTACAGCCGCCTCTTGAGCATTCTCAGTTGGCAAGATAAAACCCTTATAACCTTTCTCGCGAGCTAAAATAGCAATAGGCAATACACCTTTAACAGGCTTAAGAGTCCCATCAAGCGACAATTCACCCATCATCATATATTTCCCTACCAAATCAGCCTTCATTGTTTCATTTGCAGCCAACATACCAATAGCTAGAGGCAAATCATAAGCCGACCCCTCTTTACGAATGTCTGCTGGAGCCATATTTATCACCACCTGCTTACGAGGTATAGCTATACCATTATATTGTAATGCTGAATAAATACGCTCGTGACTCTCCTTAACAGCATTATCTGGCAATCCTACCATCAAGAATCGGATACCTTGCGACACATTAACCTCAATAGTTACCTCTATCGCACTAATACCTTGCACTGCAGCTGCGTATGTTTTTACAAGCATAATCCTACAAATTTTGAAATAATAATAAATTCAACCTCAAACAATATCAAAAATAAATCTAAAACGCAAAGTTACTAAAAATATTCCATATTATACCCTTAAAATAAAAAAAACAGCCTACTTAAAAGTAGGCTGTTCAATATAGTAATTTAACGTAAAAGCTAAATTATTCAGCAGCTGGTGTTTCTGTAGCTGGAGCTTCAGCAGAAGCTTTTTTGCTACGACGAGTACGACCTGCTTTTTTAGCTGCTTTTTCTTTAAGCATGTTTTCGTTGTAATCAACAAGCTCAATGATACACATTTCAGCAGCATCACCTTGACGGAAACCTGTACGAAGAATACGAGTATAACCACCAGGACGGTTAGCAATTTTTTGAGCTATTTCGCGGAACAATTCAGTAACCGCTTCTTTGCTTTGCAACTCTTTGAACACAACACGACGAGAGTGAGTAGTGTCCAATTTAGCTTTAGTCAAAAGTGGCTCAATATAACGTTTGAGAGCTTTTGCTTTAGCTGTAGTCGTAGAAATGCGTTTGTGCATGATGAGCGAAGTTGCCATATTTGACAACATAGCATCACGGTGAGATGCAGTACGACCCAAATGATTGAATTTTTTATTATGTCTCATCTTGATTATTCTTTATCTAATTTATATTTTGTCAAATCCATTCCGAAAGAAAGATTCAAAGAAACTAATTTAGCATCCAACTCTGTAAGAGATTTTTTACCAAAGTTACGGAATTTAAGAAGTTCCGAACGTTGAATACTACACAATTGTCCGAGTGTTTCAATATCTGCAGCTTTCAAGCAGTTAAGAGCACGAACAGACAAATCGAGATCAGCTAATTTAGTTTTGAATAACTGACGCATATGAAGAACTTCCTCATTGAATTCATCATCACCCTTACCATCATTTATTTCAAGAGCAATACGCTCATCGCTAAACAACATAAAATGGTGAATCAAAATACGAGCAGCCTCTTTCAAAGCTTCTTTTGGATGGATAGAACCATCAGTTGTAATCTCTAAAACTAAGTTCTCGTAGTCGGTCTTTTGTTCCACACGATAAGGTTGTGGATCATATTTCACGTTACGAATAGGAGTAAAGATAGCGTCAATTGGAATAATACCAATTTCAGGAGTAACCATTTTGTTCTCGTCTGCAGGGAGATAACCACGACCTTTGATGATAGTCAACTCCATGTTGAAAGAAGCAGAAGGGTCCATACGACAGATAACCAATTCAGGATTCAAAACTTCGAAGTTTGACATCACATCATT
>JAFYMM010000051.1 GCA_017550055.1 Paludibacteraceae bacterium | reverse complement strand
TATGTTGTCGGGATACCAGGATTCGAACCTGGGACCCCCTGCTCCCAAAGCAGGTGCGCTAACCGGACTGCGCTACATCCCGAAAAATAATGAGGAATGAGGAGTGAGAAATTAACCTTTCTCTTGTATTGAAGTCCTCCTCTCAAAAGCGATGCAAAGTTACAACTTTTTTGTGAATTGACCAAATGTTTTTGCTACTTTTTTGTGTTTTATTTGTTTTGTGTTGAATGTTAGTGTGTTATGAGTGTGGTTTTGTGGGTGTGGAGTGTTGTATTCTTATTTTTTGTTTATTATTTCGAGTGCTTGACTGACTTTTTGTTCGATGGTTTGGTTGGCATTTATCCAATTTATTGTGTAACCACGACGTTCCATGCCACGAAACCATGTCATTTGGCGTTTGGCGAATTGGTGGATTGCAGTTTCAAGTGCTTTGAACATTTCATCGAACGAGAGTTCGCCTATTAGGTGTTGAGTGAGGAATTTGTATTCAAGTCCGTAATATATTAGGTCGTCGGGGTGGATGCCACTATCGAGTAGACCTTGCACTTCGTTGAGCATACCTTCGTCGAGGCGAGTTTTGAGGCGGCGAGTGATTTTCTCACGGCGAAGCTCACGGTCGATGTCTACACCTATTATTGTATAGTTGAGAGTTGAGAGTTGAGAGTTGAGAGCTGATGTTTCGGTGTGATTTGCATAGTAGTCGGCTATTTCGATGGCGCGGATGGCGCGTTTTACGGTGTCAACATCGGTTTGATTATGGCGATGATAGTTTGGATAGGTGTCGAGTATTTGGCTTAGTTCTTCGAGTGATTTGTCTTCGAGAGATTGGCGTAGAGGTTCATTGACGGGAACTTCGAGAAGGCGGTAGCCTCCGAGTACGGCTTCGATATAAAGACCTGTGCCACCACAGAGGATGGGCTGAGTGCCTCGTTGGAGTATTGAGTCGTAGGCTTTGAGAAAATCGCGTTGGTATTCGTAGAGGTTGTATTTGTAGCCAGCTGGGTGAATATCTATGAGGTGGTATGGGATATTTTTGCCATTGATAGTATATTCGCAGAGGTCTTTGCCAGTGCCGAGGTCCATTCCACGATAGATTTGGCGAGAATCGGCACTAATGATTTCTCCGTTTAGGTGTAGGGCAAGGTGTGTGGCAAGAGTAGTTTTGCCACTTGCAGTTGGACCCAATATGGTGATAAGTTTAGAGTTTAGAGTTGAGGGTTTAGAGTTCATGTTTTTATTTTTTTTGCAAAGGTATAAAAAAAAGCACAATGCATAATGCACAATGCACAATTTTTTGTAACTTTGCAGATGTGAAGTTGTATGGATGTAGGGTTGTTTATAAAAAAGAAATACACACTGTGAGTGGTTGTGGGGTCGTGTCTGTTTACTAAGGAGCAGTTTGCTTGCACCTATGGAGAGGGTAAGGAGATTGGATACACACTGTGAGTGGGTATGGATTGCTTCTTTTTTGGGGATAAAAAATGAGAATTTTTGTAGGATATGATATTTTAAAAGTGTTTTTATGATTTTATTTATTTTGCCTCCGTTGACTCAGTTGAATACGCCTTATCCGTCGATAACGCATTTGACGGGTTATATGCGTAGTCGTGGTTTTGAGGCTGAACAGATGGATTTGGGGATTGAATTGATAGATAGGTTGTTTACGCGAAGGGAGTTGGAAAGAGTGTTTGATGTGGTGGAAGAT
>JAFYMM010000403.1 GCA_017550055.1 Paludibacteraceae bacterium | reverse complement strand
CTCTTGAGTAATGCCCATTGGGTCGATGCGCTCGAGCGATATATCGTGCAAGTCGTTCAGCAGAGGGTGGTGCCATGAGTCGGAATAGTGGACCTCGTCGATTATCATGCCACTGCGGTCGCTCAGTACGAGTGTGCCACTTGATGCCGATATTGATGGTAGGGCAGAGGTGAGGTAGATAGATTCTTGGTTAATGCCTAACGGGCAATGTATTGCGCTTGTGTCGGGCGATATCACAACATACTGGTGTGGCGGTAGAATTATGCTTGAGGGGCAAAAGAGTTTTGAGTTTTTGAGGTTGTTATTCTCATCGCGATTAGAAAGCATGAGCCGACTGAGGTCGATGTAGAAATCGTTGTTGTTGTAGAGCTCGATGAATTTACTATTCCCCTCGCTGATATAGGGCATCAATTCGTTGAAAATTACGTCCATATATTGCGCTTGATGGGGTAGTGCGATGCGGATTGTGGTGTCGGGCATGCTCCAATGGCTTATGCAAGTGAGATTGTAGAACGAGATGTCGATAGTATGGGTAGAATCGAGAGGGGCGGTGAGGTGGAGATTGAGGGTTGTGCATTGAGGTTCAACCCAATCGAGCGATTTTAGGGTGTTGCCTGAAATCTCTATGTTTTGTTGCAACTCGATGATTTCGCTCTGCATAGGTTTGTTGAAATGGATTTGGATGGAGCGAGAATCGTTGATGCCAAAGCTTGTTATGCGAGGAATTAGATTGTCGGGCAATGAGCATGCAGTGCTATTTTGTTCGGCAGGTGTTCCACCACGAGGGTCGATAGATGGTAGCCATGTGGTGGAGTTGGACAATGGATTGCTGGCATCGCGACGCTCGAGCGACCAACCGCCATCGGCTTTGAAAGGCTCGGACTTGTACCAATCGGCTGTGTAATTGACAAACGAAATGGTTTGGTTGGCGTTGTTCTTGAGAGTTAGTGTGTTGCCATCGTTGTTGAGCGCAGGCATCGACACGACGACGCATATTTTATTGGTTACGGCGATGAGTTCGGACATCGCACTTTGCGAGCAAATAACCACATAGTCGTGAGGAGCGAGAGTGTAATCGTTGAATGTGCCGGTTTTGGATGGAGTGCTGATTTTGCAACCAGCGAGGCTGATAGCTCGGTCGGTGGTATTGTAAATCTCTAACCACTCCACTTCAGGTAGTTCGACCGATGGATTGGGCTTAGCCATAATTTCGGTTATAACTATATCGCCTTGTTCGATAATTTCGATGGTGATTTCCACTTTTTTGGGGTCGAAAAAATCCTCATGCAATCGGGCTGATATAGAGAGTGAGAGTAGTAGTAAACAGAGAATTAAGATTTTTTTCATAAACGTTTTTTTATGTGAATTTTTTTTCTTAATTTTGCAACGTGGTGTTTTGTGCCACGAGCAAAAAATATATGCAAAAGTATAAAAAAATAATTGATTAACAAAATTTAATATAACTAACTATGAGAGTGGCAATTGTGGGCGCAAGTGGCGCCGTAGGACAAGAGTTTTTGCGAGTATTGGCAGAACGTAAATTCCCTATTTCTGAATTGAAATTGTTTGGTTCATCGCGCAGTGCAGGTCGTGAATATGAATTTTGTGGCAAAAAAATCAAAGTTCAAGAGTTGCGACACGGCGATGATTTCAAAGATTTAGATATTGTTTTCACCTCTGCCGGTGGCTCTATTTCTCAAGAATATGCCGAAGATATCACTCGTTTTGGCGCAGTGATGATTGACAATTCAAGTGCCTTCCGTATGGACGAAGATGTGC
Organism: Paludibacteraceae bacterium; assembly: GCA_017550055.1. Classification (GTDB taxonomy): domain Bacteria; phylum Bacteroidota; class Bacteroidia; order Bacteroidales; family Paludibacteraceae; genus Aphodosoma. The sequence goes on along the minus strand of JAFYMM010000403.1, from coordinate 858 downwards.
CATTGGTAGTGCCTGAAGTGAACGCTGAAGATGCTTTGGTGCGTCCTCGTAATATCATAGCTAACCCTAATTGTACAACTATTCAGATGGTTGTGGCTTTGAAAGCGATTGAAAATTTGTCGCACATCAAACGTGTGCATGTATCGACATATCAAGCGGCATCGGGTGCAGGTGCTACTGCTATGGCTGAGTTGGAACAACAATATCGCGAAGTGTTGGCTGGCGAGCCTGTTACTGTTGATAAATTTGCTTATCAATTGGCTTATAACCTTATTCCTCAAGTAGATGTATTTATGGATAATGGTTACACAAAAGAGGAGATGAAGATGTATAACGAAACTCGCAAAATTATGCATTCAGATATACAAGTGAGTGCTATGTGTGTGCGAGTGCCATCGTTGCGTGCTCACTCTGAATCTATTTGGGTGGAAACAGAACGCCATATATCTGTAGCAGAAGCTCGTGAAGCATTCGAGAAAGCTGAAGGCGTGGTGGTTATGGATAATCCTGCTCAAAAAGAGTATCCAATGCCTCTATTCCTTTCGGGCAAAGACCCTGTGTATGTTGGTCGTATTCGTGAAGATTTGAGCAATCCTAATGGTTTGACATTTTGGAGCGTAAGTGACCAAATCAAAAAAAGGCGCAGCCCTTAATGCTGTGCAAATTGCAGAATACTTAATCTCAAGGAACAAGTAATAGATAATACGGCATAGGGGTATTTTTCAATATGTCTTTGTTGGCGAGATTTTGCTTTGCAAAAGCGAGACCATTATGACAAGAAAAAGATGTCCTTATGTCATTCTGTCTAAAAAAACAAAAAATATGAAAAAAATATTCTTTTCTGCATTAGCAATGCTT
>JAFYMM010000050.1 GCA_017550055.1 Paludibacteraceae bacterium | reverse complement strand
GAAAATAGTGTTATTTTATGAGTTTTAGTTTTGAGTGCTATTTTGTTAATAATCAAGTTTTTATGTTGAGAATTGGAACTTTGCAACTTTGCAAGTTGCAAAGTTCTTTTTTTTATTTGTTTGGGTTGTGAAATTGCTTATTTCACTTTGCGAACTTTGTAAGTGTGGGATGTGAAAATGGCTGTTTTCTTGCTTGCAGTTTGCTTGAGGGTTACTGTTGGGTATGGTGGGAGATTGTTTATTGAGAGGGATGTGTTAAAGTTAGTTAAAAATATCATTGAGGATTTTTTTTGACAAAAGTTGTCAAATTTGGGTTGTAATTTTGCAGCGTGAAATGAGAAATATGGAGAGAGGTGAATTTGTATTTAATTTTTGGGTAAAAGTTGTTATATTATTATATATGTCTCACTTAAAAACTATTTAATTATGGGAAGAAGAATGAAAAAATCATTTGAAGAGTTTGTTGCGTATGATGCAACTAAAAATTTTGTTGATAATCTTGAATATTTGATTGATGCAGCAGAAGATTGTGAATTGCAGGATTCTTTTATGGTACAATATCGTGAGTATATTGATAGGGTGTGTGATTTGCTTAAATTGACAGAGCAAGAGGTGCTTATGTTGTGTCCATTTTTGAAGAATTCGGATAAGTCGTTTGAAGTTTCGGATATAGCTCGTTTTTATGATTGTTCGTCAATGAGAGCTATGCGTTATGTTTCGGCACTGAAAACATTATTGAAGAAGGGATATATAGAAAAATCTATTCGTCATGGTAAGGGTGAGTTTAAGCTTGCGTATAAAGCACTTGAGGCGATTAGTGAAGGTAAATGTTTGGAAGATGTCGAACCAGAAAAGTTGACTCCTATGACATTTATGAAGACATTGGACGGTTTGTTTGAAGCAAAAAGGCGTGATAATATTGATGAGGAGATGTTGACGGATGAATTGTTGGCTCTTTTGCGCGAAAACAGTGATTTTAATATTTCGCAAAGAGTGCTTGGTATGTCGTTGTCGAATAGTTCGAAGGTGATTTTGATGTATTTTTGTAAAGAAGCGGTGTGGGAAAATAAAATGGAAATAGATGATGATGATTTGAAGAATTTGCTTGATTACCACGGAATTTTTATTTATCGTGAAATAGTGGCAGGTAGTCATGAATTGGTGGAAAAGGGGTTGATTGAAGTTAAAACTAATGAAGGAATGTTTGGACCTTCAGATAATCTTATTTTGACAGAAATGGCTCAGAATGATTTGTTGAAAGTGGATTTTAATTTCATACAAAAGCAAAGAGGTAAGTCATTTCATAATGTGGTGAAGGGAGAGTCGGTGGTAGCGAAAAGTTTGTTTTTTGGCGAGAAGAATAGGGCTTCGATTGAGACATTGAAGGAGTTGTTGGACGAAAAAAAATTGATGGAGATACGTGAGCAATTGAAAAATAAGGGTTGGGGCTTAGGCTTTACTTGCTTGTTTTATGGAGCACCTGGTACGGGTAAAACAGAATCGGTGTTGCAAATAGCGAGAGAATCGGGTCGTGATATTATGCAAGTGGATATTTCGTCGGCGAGAAATAAGTGGTATGGTGAGACCGAAAAACAGATTAAGAAGATATTTACGGACTATAAAGATTTGGTGAAGCAGAGCAAAAAGACTCCGATATTGTTGTTTAATGAGGCTGATGCGATATTGTCGGTGCGCAGTGAGTTGGGTTCGGATAGTTCTTCTATTGGTAAAACCGAAAATGCAATACAGAATATTTTGTTGCAAGAGATGGAGACTTTTGATGGTATATTGATTGCAACGACTAACTTGACTAATAACCTTGATGCAGCATTTGAGCGTAGATTTTTGTATAAAATTAAGTTTGAAAAGCCAGATATTGAGGCGAAAGGCGAAATTTGGCGTTCGTTGATGCCTGTATTGTCAAAAGATGAGGCGAAAATGCTTGCTTCGGAATTTGATTTTAGTGGGGGTGAGATTTCGAATATTGCTCGTAAATGTTTTATCAATGAGTTGCTATTTGATAGTTCGACAAGTTTGGAACAAATTAGAGAGGTTTGTTCGCAAGAGAAGTTGACAACAAAACGCGCGAAGATTGGTTTTTGATTTTGGAGTAAAAAAGAGACGCGTCCCATAGTGGTGCGTCTCTTTTTTAGTTGGATATTTGTTTGTGAAATAATTACGCTTTGCGGAGGTTGTTGATGCTTTCTTGGAGGGAGTTGATTTTTGACTCGGCATCGGCTTGTTTTTTGCGTTCGTTTTCAACGATTTCTGGTTTGGCGTTGGCTACGAATTTTTCGTTGCTGAGTTTTTTCATTACTGAATTCAAGAAGCCTTTGAGATACTCGATTTCTGCCTCCATTTTCTTAATCTCTTCTTCAACGTTGATGTTGCTACCGAGAGGTACAGCATATTCAGTTACGCCTACCATATAGGTTGCTGCAGTAGCATCTTTTTCGCCATGAGCAATAGACTCGAGGTTACACATTTTGCAGATTACAGAGTTGTAGGCATCGTTGTGACCTTCGCCAGTAACTACAAGATTGAGAGTCTCTTTGTTAGGAATGTTTTTGTCGAGACGCACAGTGCGCACACCTGCAATGATTTCTTTAACAAATTCGAAATCAGCGAGTAGAGTAGCGTTGATTGTATTAGCCTCTGGCATAGCAGCAACCATCACACTTTCGCCATCTTTGCGTTCGTCAAGCACTTGCCAAATCTCTTCTGTAATAAATGGCATAAATGGATGAAGAAGAAGAGTGAGTTTTTCGAAGAACGAAATAGTTGAG
>JAFYMM010000402.1 GCA_017550055.1 Paludibacteraceae bacterium | reverse complement strand
AGCTATGTTGAAAGGTGGTGAAATTATCGAAAAAATCTAATTCGATAAATTAAATAATTTTAAAGCGGTAAAATCAAGTAGGTTTTACCGCTTTTTTGTTTTGGTGTTTCATTATTTTTTTGTATCTTTGCATTGACTATGCAAAACGCATAGATATTGTTAGTAACCACTTATTAATAACTTATAATTATTATGAAAGCATACGTTTTTCCTGGTCAAGGTGCTCAATTTGTAGGAATGGGTAAAGACCTTTATGAATCGAATGAACAAGCTCGCGAATTGTTTGAGCGTGCTAATGAAATACTTGGCTTCCGTATTACTGATGTAATGTTTGAAGGTACTGCTGAAGATTTGAAACAAACAAAAGTTACTCAACCTGCTGTGTTTCTTCACTCTGTGATTTCGGCATTGGTGCTTGGTGTTGAACCTGAAATGGTGGCTGGTCACTCGCTTGGTGAATTTTCGGCATTGGTTGTGGCTAAAGTTCTCTCTTTCGAAGATGGTTTGCGCCTTGTCGCAGCTCGTGCTATGGCTATGCAAAAGGCTTGCGAATTGAATCCTTCTGTTATGGCTGCTGTGCTTGGTTTGCCTGACGAAAAAGTGGAAGAGGTTTGTGCGCAAATCGATGGAGTAGTTGTACCTGCTAACTATAACTGCCCTGGTCAGTTGGTTATCTCTGGCGCAAATGAAGCTATTGATGCTGCTTGCGAAAAGATGAAAGAAGCTGGTGCAAAGCGTGCAATGAAATTGCCAGTAGGTGGTGCGTTCCACTCTCCACTTATGGAGCCTGCTCGTGTTGAACTTGAAGCTGCTATCCGTGCAACTACTTATAACAAACCAATTTGCCCAGTATATCAAAATGTTGATGCTAAGCCATATACTGATCCAGAAGAGTTGAAACGTAACTCTATTGCACAGCTCACTGGCCCTGTACGTTGGACTCAAACTGTGCAAAATATGGTGGCAGATGGTGCGTCGTCGTTCCGCGAATTAGGTCCTGGCACTGTACTTCAAGGCTTAATCAAAAAAATTGCTCCAGAGGCAGTGATTGAAAATTAATTGTTTTTTAACATAAGTACAAAAATTTTGTTTGTTAGAATATGTACTTCTGTTTAAATTAAATACAATAAAAATATGAAACGTGAATTATTAAACAAAATCTATTACGTTGGCGTAAATGACCGCCAAAAGACGTTGTTCGAAAATATGCTCCCACTTCCTTATGGAGTGAGTTACAACGCATATTTTATTGATGATGAGAAGACTGTGTTGGTCGATACAGTAGAACAACCATTTGCTGAACAGTTGTTGTCTCATGTGCAAGAGTTGTTGGATGGTCGTCAATTGGATTATCTCATAGTCAATCACATGGAGCCAGACCACTCGTCAGGTATCAAAACTTTGCAAGCGATTTATCCAAATATGCAAATTGTGGCAAATGCCAAGACTATTGAAATGCTTGGTGGTTATTACGGCATTCGCGAAGGTTTCCATGTCGTGAAAGATGGTGATTCGTTGAACGTTGGTAGCCGCACACTTCAATTCCACTTTGCTCCGATGGTTCACTGGCCAGAGGTTATGGTGACATATTCAATCGAGGATAAACTCTTGTTCTCGGCCGATGCATTTGGTTGTTTTGGTACATTGGATGGGGCAGTGCTTGATACAGAACTTAACCTCGACAAATACTACACTGAGATGGTGCGCTACTATGCATGTATCGTAGGCAAATATGGTGCGCCAGTGCAAACTGCTTTGAAAAAATTAGGTAGTTTAGAAATCAATATGATTTGTTCTACTCACGGACCAGTATGGACCGAGCATATTGGCGAAGTTGTTGGTATTTATGACCGTTTGAGTAAATACGAAACTGAGCCTGGCGTAGTTATTGCGTATGGCAGTATGTATGGCCATACCGAAGAGATGGCCGAAATGGTAGCCCGTGGTGCTGCATCGGTTACTAAAAACGTAGTTCTCCACGATGTATCTCGTTCCGACCATTCATATATCCTTGCCGATATCTTCCGCTACAAAGGATTTATCTGTGGTTCACCTACTTATTGTGGTGAATTATATCCAAATGCAGCCTCTTTGCTTGCTAAAATCAAAACTCGTGGCGTGAAAAACCATGAATTTGGCTGTTTTGGCTCTTTCACATGGGCTAATGCTACAGCTAAACCATTTGAGGCATTCGCCGAAGCTATGAAGTGGGAAATCTCGGGTTATGTAGAGGTTAAGCAATCTATGACAGCCGAACAAGCTGAAGCTCTCTACGAACTTGGTCGCGCAGTGGCACTCAAAACCTTAGAAAAATAGTTTTTCGTTAATAATTAATAACTACTAACTAATCATTATATAAAATGAGACTAATTATCGAACCAGATTATGCCAAAATGTCTAAATGGGCAGCAAATTATGTGGCACAAAAACTTATAGCAGCTCAACCTACAGCTGAAAAACCTTTTGTTTTGGGTTTGCCAACAGGTTCTTCTCCTCTTGGTATGTATCGCGAACTTATTGACCTTAATAAGCGTGGTGTTATTTCGTTCGAGAATGTTATTACATTCAACATGGATGAATATATTGGCCTACCTAAATCACATCCAGAGAGTTATCACTCTTTTATGTGGAATAATTTCTTCTCTCACATTGATATTAATAAAGAGAACGTAAATATCCTCAATGGTAATGCCGAAGATATTGACGCAGAGTGCCAACGCTATGAAGATAAAATCAAAGCTGTTGGAGGTATCGACCTTTTCCTTGGTGGTATTGGTCCTGATGGTCACATAGCATTCAACGAGCCAGGTTCATCTTTGTCATCTCGCACTCGCAAAAAAAATCTAACAACAGATACAATCATTGCCAATTCTCGTTTCTTTGATAACGATATCAACAAAGTGCCTAAAACAGCATTGACTGTAGGTGTTGGCACAGTGCTCGATGCTCGCGAAGTGCTAATCCTCGTTAATGGTCATGGCAAAGCACGTGCTTTGCGCCATGCAGTAGAAGAAGGTATTTGTCAGATGTGGACAATTTCTGCTCTTCAAATGCATCCAAAAGGCATTATCGTTTGCGACTACGATGCTTGTGACGAATTGCGTGTAGGCACTTACAAATACTTCCTCGATATCGAGAAAGACAATCTTGCGCCTGAATCGCTTTTGAAATAAAACAATAGAGACGCAAACTTTTTTGCGTCTCTTTCAATACACACTCACAGTGTGTATTTATCTCTTAAAATCCCTAAATCTAAATATAGGATAGAGATACCTTCAAGCAAGGTGCACCTTACCCTCAAAATACACACTCTCATTGTGTGTTCGCATAAATATTATCTATAGAAAATGAATCAAGTCAAAGCAAGATACGAAGTCGAACCAGGCATAAATAATTGTCTGATAATCCGTGATGGACATAGTTCCGACCTTACGTCATTGACCAAGCACGCATTAGGCTT
>JAFYMM010000401.1 GCA_017550055.1 Paludibacteraceae bacterium | reverse complement strand
GGGCAAATAGGGTGTTGTCTTTGAATTTGTTTTGTCGTATGCCTCGCACAAGGTCTTGCCCACCAATGGTTGGCTGTAGTTGGAACGGAACATTATTGCCTACAGCCCATTCCGAGCGGAAATTCCACGCAAGGATAAGTTCTTTATATAGAGGAATATATTGTCGTAGGTCGATTAGAATGAGGAGTGAGGAATTAGGAGAGAGGAATGAACCACAATTTTGTTGACCGTTGACCGTTGACTGTTGACTGCCGAAAGGGATTTGTTGGTGATAAGTTATTGTCGTTTTGAAGAATAGTCCGTGTAGAGGGTAGTAGTTGTTCGAGCGAGTGTCGTATGATATTGCGCCACCTATGCCGAGAAAAAGATTCTCGCCGAAACCGTTGTGAATGAGGAATGAGGACTGAGGACTGAGGAGAGTTGAGTTCTCGTAGCGAATGTGGAGTGTTGCGCCAGCGAGCCAGTGATTGGTGATATAGAAGCTTGGTTTGGCTTTTAGGTCGATAAAATTAGAGGTATATTTGATAGCAGGGTTATAGGCAGAGTCGATGTTGTTGGTCGTGCCGAAAAATAGGTCGGGGTAGTGTTTTGCCGACAGGTAAGTGTCGAGAAACCAACGTGTTTGTATGTTGAAATAAATGCGCGAATTTGCATTTATATACCATTGTCGGTTGAGCGTATAGCCCATGTCGAAGTTCAAGTCGCTGAATTGCTGATTCTCCTTTGACGTGTGGAAATACCAAACCCCAGTGATGCCGAATTGCCACGAAGTTTCGGGCGAATAGCTCGGGTAGGGTAGAGCCATAAAATTCCAATTCATCAAAGCATCCCATCTATTCGATTCATAATTCATAATGCATAATTCATAATTATTTGTAGAATCAGCATCATTTGTACGTGTCGAATCTTGTTGTGCGGTGGTGGTGTTAGGTAGTAATAAAAAGAAAACGAGCAACAGAATTGCACTATTGCTTTTAATAGCAAATTGCCTGAGATTTGAGCACCTCAGGCAATTGAGATATTTATATGTCTTCAATTCTGCATTATGCATTGTGCATTATGCATTGATTAAATAGTCATAATTTCTTTCTCTTTAGCAGCGAGCATTTCGTCCACTTTTTTGATGAATTTGTCGTGAACTTTTTGTACTTCTGCTTCGCCGTCTTTTTCTACGTCCTCAGGAAGACCATTTTTTTGTTCTTTTTTGAGTTTATCCATAGCGTCGCGACGAGCATTGCGGATAGAAACTTTAGCATCTTCGCCAGCAGCATTAGCTTGTTTAACCAATTGTTTGCGGCGTTCCTCAGTCACAGGAGGCAAGCAAAGGCGGATTACCTCGCCATTGTTCACAGGCATGATGCCGATGTCAGAGTTGATAAGAGCTTTCTCAACAACAGGCATCATATTTTTCTCCCAACATTGGATTTGGATAGTTTTAGCATCAGGAGTAGAGATGTTAGCCACGTTTGAGATAGGCACGATGCTACCATAATAATCTACTTTTACGCCATCCACGATGCGCACATTAGCCTTACCAGCGCGAATGTGAGCAAGAGCGTCATCAAGGAACATAACAGCACCTTCCATGTCGTCAGATGCGTTATTGATAATAGGTTTTACTCTTTCGTCCATAATTTATTTTCAGTTATTAATGATTAGTTATTAGTTATTAACGACCCTCGGTCATTTTATCGTGCAAAGATAAGATAAATTTATGATAGTTGCAAGAGTTTTGATTTAATTTTGTAGTTTATGTGTGTGATTGTAGTTAATTTGATGTGTAGCTGTGTCGATAATTAAGTTTTTGGGTTGAACTTTGAGAGGTAAATACACAATGAGAGTGGTTGTTGGCGATGATTGTTTTCTTCGGTACAGGTTGCTTGCACCTTGCTGTTGGGTAGTACACACTGAGAGTGTGTGTTTTTGATTTTTTTTGAAAAATGAAAAATTTTATTGTTTAGGACTTGTTTTTGGCTTAAAAATTTTGTATATTTGCAGAAAATATTATTTGTGAAAGATTAATAAGAGATTTTTTTTGTAACATTGTGTTTTTGTGATAAAAATTATAAAAAAAATGAAATAATATTTTTGTGTTGTCAAAAGTTGTCAAAAATAGATGGTAATTTTGCAGTTGAATTTGATATTTATTGTGGTTGTTTATAAATGTGGTGTTTTGGAAGATAGTAGAATTTAAGTTGAGTTTTAGAAAAGTTAATGACATAATTTACATTAAAAAATATTGAAAGTAGCAATCGGTATGGGACAAAAACTACATAATCGTATTGAGGTTTGGAAGAAATTATTGCTTGATTTTGGCAAGAGAAATAGATTGATTAACTTTCTTGAGGGGAAGCGTAATAATGTGAAGATTACAACGCCTTCTTTTGATAGATTATGGGAACTTGTCGTTATTAGTGAGAAAGAAATAGTGTTTCCATATGCAAAAAGAGTACAAGTTGATGAAGATGGAGAGGAAGTTTACGAAACTATTATCAAAGGTGATATTGAAACCAATAAGCCTATTGGCGACCTTCAAAAGACCTTAAAAGCCCTACGATACAAAGCCAACACTTCGATAGAAGAACAAGGTATAAATACACTATACCTTACGTTTGGCATGCTCAAGTGGAAAGAACGAGATGATTCTTCTCAAGTTTTCGCTTCTCCTGTTATTTTGGTTCCTGTAAGACTTCTTATTGAATCAATAACTTCTCCATATCGTTTGGTGTTGCATGATGACGAAATTGTTATCAATCCAACATTGTCCCATAAGTTGGATAATGATTTTGGAATCATTATGCCAGAATTTGACTCTACTAACGATTCTCCTGCGGAGTATATAGAGAAATTGCTACACAAGGTCAAGAATAAAGGTTGGGATGTAGAGAGAAGTACGCATCTTACTAATTTGTCATTCCTTAAAATCAATATGTATAAAGATTTGGAGAGGAATGAGGAAAAGATAAATGCAAATCCTGTGATAGCTGCACTTGTAGGAGAGCAAGATCCTATTCAAGTATCAGAGGAACTTAATAATTTCGACCACGATAAACAGATTCGACCTATTGATACATTTCAAGTGGTAGATGCAGACTCAAGTCAGCAGGATGCAGTACTACTTTCGAAGAAGGGTACAAGTTTTGTCTTACAAGGTCCTCCTGGAACTGGTAAAAGTCAGACAATTACGAATATCATTGCTGAAGCGATTGCAGATGGTAAAAAGGTCTTATTTGTATCTGAAAAAATGGCAGCTTTGCAGGTCGTGTATAATCGTTTGGCGAGTGTTGGTTTAGCAGATTTTTGCTTTACACTTCATAGTCATAAGGCAAAAAAGAAAGATATATTGCGTGATTTGGCTAATTCTATTAGTATAGATCGTATTCGTGTTAGAAATGAGGCTTTGGCTCAATTAGATTTATTAGAACGGAAAAGGAATTTGCTTAACGTGTATCAAGAGGAGTTACATACACCTACTTCCGGACTTAATATTTCTATTTTTGAAGTTAATGGTAGATTGGCAAAGTTAGAGAATGTTCCAAATATTCTTTTTTCAATTCCATCAGTTGCTCAAATGACTGAAACTGAATTAAATGATAGAATATATATATTAAAGGAGTTTGCAAATATTTCTAGTATAGGTAATTATGATATTGCAAATAATGTATGGGGTGGAGCCAAGGTGAAATTTTTATCATACGAATTAAGGCAGGAAATAGACTCTATTGTTAATAATATTATTCCAACACTAAGTAATATAAAACAAGTATTGGAAGAATGTACAAATACATTACTCCTTGATGATTATAAAATATCATTGAATGGGTTAAGTTCTATTATTAAGTTACTGGAGGTTGCCTCAAAATCACCAAAAACATTACGTAAATGGGTAGAATCAACTTGTCATGATGATATACTAAAAGAAGTGCATTGTCATAAAACAATGTATGAAACATTGTTATCAATAAAGAATCAAATTACTAAAGATTTTGATAAGGAAATTCTTAATATTGACTACTATTCTTTACTTCAGAGATTTAGAAGTGATTATTCATCTCTATTTGCTAGATTAGGTAGTAAATATCGTG
>JAFYMM010000400.1 GCA_017550055.1 Paludibacteraceae bacterium | reverse complement strand
CTGACGAAGAACCCTAACTTCTCCTTACCTACAACATACTATAAATATACTATAAATATAGGATAAATATACTATAAATATAGGATAAACATACTATAAATATACTATAAAGCAATCTTCAAGTAAATTTTAAGGTTCAAGACAACTTTAGGATTTTTCTGCTAAAGTTGTCTTGAGCCAATTTTTAATTTACAAAAAAAGCCACGCAACAATATTTTGTTGCGTGGCTTTTTTATAGATAGTATTATAAATTTTCAGTTAATGCACTCCAAAGATTATCTTTTGGTACAGGTGCCGAGATGTTTATTGGTTCTTTGCTTACTGGGTGTATAAATTCAATGCTTCGAGCATGCAATGAAATTCCTCCATCTGGATTAGAGCGTGGTGCTCCATATTTCAAATCTCCTTTGATAGGGCAACCCATTGTTGCCAACTGGCAACGTATTTGATGGTGACGGCCGGTGTGCAAATCCACCTCTACAAGAGAATATCTATCGCCACGAGCTATCAATCTATAGCTTAAAGATGCCAATTTCGAATTAGGTTTCTCCTTATCGTATGCGTACGATTTGTTTTGCTTTTCAATGCGCACAAGATAGTGTTTCAGCGTTCCTTCAATATCTTTTGGCGTGCCGCAAACTATTGCCCAATAACGCTTTTTAATATCTTTATGCTCAGCAAACAACTTATTCATACGCTCCAAAGCCTTACTTGTCTTTGCGAATACCACAACGCCACTCACAGGTCTATCAAGTCTATGCGTAACTCCACAAAAAACATTACCTGGCTTATTGTACTTCTCTTTCAAATAGCGTTTGATAGTCTCGGGTAGAGGCTCATCGCCAGTCTTATCGCCTTGCACAATCTCGCCTACAGCCTTGTTTACTATGATGAGGTGATTATCTTCGTATAGTACTTCCATTATATTTATTTTGATAAATATATTTTCTGCTCTTTACTATTAATTTCTTTGTTTTACAGCTTCATAAACAATCACACCTGTAGCAACAGACACATTGAGCGAGCCAATTTGTCCGAGGATAGGAATTGAAACCATATCATCCACAATGCGTAGAATATCAGGCGAAATACCTACGTCTTCTGCACCCATTACGATTGCAAGCGGACCGCTATAGTCTGTTTTTGAATAGTCGTGAGATGCTTTTTCTGATGCTGCAATCACTTTAATACCACATTTTTGTAAGAATGAAACAGTATTATGAAGACTATTTTCACGGCATACAGGTATCACATGCAATGCTCCTGCCGAAGTTTTTATAGCATCGGCATTGGCAGCAGCTCCGCCTTTCATTGGCACTATGATTGCGTCCACTCCTGCGCATTCACAAGTACGAGCAATAGCACCAAAATTGCGCACATCTGTCACTCCATCCAAAATTACGATGAATGGGTCTTTGCCAGCCTCGTATAGTGCAGGGATAATATTTTCAATGCGTTGATATTCAATAGAAGAGATATATGCCACAACACCTTGGTGGTTTTTCATTGTGAGTTTGTTCAACTTTTCAAGTGGTACTTTTTGTATAGGCACTTGGATGTCTTTGAGCTTGTCGAACAACTCTTTAGCCAACTCTCCACCCATTTCGCGACGGATGAACACCTTGTCTAATTCTTTGCCAGCATCAATGGCTTCGATAACGGCACGTATGCCGAATATCATATTTTTCTCTTTTATCTGTTTCATATTTATATATTTTTCAATTTCTAATTTCTTCTTTTTTGCGTTTGAGTGGAATTTGATAGCCTATTCCCCATTCAACCATTTCGGCTTTTGATAGGTGTGTTTTCACTGCTGTTTGTACATATAAATTGTCCCACACACGACAACGGACTCCAAGTCTGAAATAATTCCACCCATCTTCCTTGTCTATATTGTACTTATAAAGCATTGGGCGTTTCTCGTATTTATTTCCGTTTTCATCTTTGTATGCCAATCTGATAGGGTCGTAGAGATAAATTCCCCAATCAAGTATTGCTGTTATACGTCCTATTCTGAATTCGTTGTTTACACCAACGGCAACTCGAAATAAGTTTGCAATTTTATCGTCTAATATATATCGCCCGAATCTTGTGTTTGGATTGAAAACCCCATCGTAGAATGCGTCGAATCCTCCTCCTAAAGCATACCAATTACAAATATTATAAGTGGCACCTATGTGTATAGAACCTATGGCATAACCTTTGTTGTCAAGATAGTATAGCTCGCGATATCCGCCCGAACCGGTGATGTTTACACTCCATTTATAAGGTAATGATTGGAATATTTTTTCTTTGTCGTGGCTATCTGGCTTATTTTTTGTGTGTAATTTATATGAAGCTCCAACTGAGGCGTACAGTATGTTGATGCCTCCATTGGGTTGTAGTACAGAGCCATTGCTCATGTGCATATAGCCTAAGTCGGCATGTGCAGCCCAATTATTTTTTATTGGAAAATTTAAGTGCGCTCCAGTTGTAAGATGAACATTTATAATTGAACCTATTAGATTGTTGCATGTTGGACCATAATAAGACCAACCCGGAGTGTTCCCAAATTCGTTGAAAACACGATTATAGGTTTTATTGAAAAAGCTCAATCCTGCACCAACCTTCCATTTTAACTCAAAATGAGGAGTGTTTACTATGTCTATTAGTAAATAAGGGTATAAAGCAAATGCTTGACCTAATATTTTACTATTACCAAGGTCTAACCCAATAAAACCGACACCCAAAGTTGGATTGCCTAAATATTGTTGCCATGGGTATTGATTCCATGACGGAAATTCTATGGCAAGTTCTCCTCCTAATGAGGAGTTTGGGCTCATCTTTTTTAGATTGCTATTTATAGGTATTATTTCTCCCCCTATCATTTGTGTTTTGAATACAAATGTGTTAGGTTGAGCCATAATAGCTAATGTTATTATAAAAAAGGCTATTAGCGATATTGTTTTGCGCATTTGCAAGAGTTTTTACTGCTTTTTTTAGATGAGTCTCTTTTTATAGAATAGCCTACACCGAATTCGATATAATCAAATTTGTTGATGTGTGTTCTTATTGTAGCTTGGGCATACAAACCTTTGAAGATAAGATATCTTGCACCTGCTCTTAAGAATAGTTTGCCGTCAGCCTTGTTGTTGTCAAATTTGTAGTAAATAAAATCGGAATATCCAGCTTTGGCGGCTTCAGAGTCATAAAGGTAAAAGCCTCCATCTATAACCCCAGTTAATCGTCCCATTGTGAGTGCGTTGGAAAATGTTAGCCCTATTTTAATATCGTCAGGAGCATATCCGAAATCAAGACCAGGACCTACTGCATAGCAATTTGTAATTTTCCACAAAATATCGCCATGATAACTAAATTTGGTGACTAAAGGTGCGTTAGCAGGGTTGTGGCGAACACCAGCAGCCAACGTATTGTTTATCATAAAATCATACTTTAGGTCTGGCACGTGTTTAGCTTTGTTTGGTTCTTTATAAACATCTTTACCCAACTGATGTCTATAGCCAAGTGAGGCATAAAATATGTTCATTGTGTAGTTAGGTAAAAATATTTCTCCGTTATTTGTGTGATTTGTACCAACTTCTAATGTGATTGCAGATATTTTGTTCATGTTGAATTGTAGATTCAAGCCAGTTGCAAAAAATACACCTGCATGAGCTCCATTTGTTTGGTTGGTTTTGGAGAAGAATGAGGCACCCATACCTAATTTAGCTCCAAATTCAACATATTCAGAGCGAAGTAATTGCCAATGTATATATGGGTATAAAGCTACCATTTGACCAAATTCTAGTTTTCCTAAGTCGGTTCCTAGCAGACTTATACCTATAGTTGGGTACATCCAATGTTTTTCCCAACTATATTTTCCTAAGGGTAAATATTCGTAGCTTATTTCAGCTCCAACAGATGGAGAGATACCTGAAATTTCGCTAAAAGCATAGAAAGGGAGCACTTGGATACCGTAAAGTTTAGCCTTTATAGCATGATTATTTTCAGCACTTGTTGATAAAACAACGCAAAAGAATAATAAAATAGATAAAATTCGTTTCATAATTTCAAATAAAATTTGTACCTTTGTCCTTTGTTATTCGGGCAAGTCGGCGGATTTTATTTTCTTCACGAAAATATAAAAATCCAACTTGCAAAGTTACGCTTTTTTTTAAACATACGCAAGTTAAAAAATATGAAAATGATTTTTAAGAAAGAGTTTAAGTCGTTTTTTTCTAATATCACAGGTTATATTGTGATTGCTTTGTTTGTTTTGGCTAATGCTTTATTCTTATGGGTGTTGCCAGGGCAGTGGAATGTGTTTGATAGTGGATATGCTTCGCTGGATGCTTTGTTTTTTTTGGCTCCGTGGTTGTATTTGTTTTTGTGTCCTGCCATTACAATGCGCTTTTTTGCAGAGGAGAGGGCAGAGGGGACTTTGGAGTTGCTATTGACAAAGCCACTTTCGCGTTTTGAGATTGTAGGTGGTAAGGCTCTTGCAGGTTGGGTGTTGGTTATTATTGCGTTGTTGCCTTCGCTCATTTGGTATTTGTCGGTTTATATCCTTGCTGAGCCTATGGGCAACGTCGATTCAGGGGCATTCTGGGGTTCGTGGATTGGGTTGTTGTTTTTGGCTGCGGTGTATGTTGCTATTGGTACATTTGGCTCTTCGCTTTCATCTAACCAAGTGGTAGCATTTATTACGTCAGTGGTTATTTCGTTTTTGCTTTTTTATGGATTTGAACTCGTAGGATCGTTATTTTCGGGCGAAATAGCCTATTGGTTGCGCCAACTTGGCATAAACGAGCATTATAAATCTATTTCAAGAGGTGTGATTGATAGTCGCGATTTGATATATTTCGTCGCTTTGACAGCCGGATTTATTTATTTAACAACTAAACAAATAAAGAAATAAAGATATGAAAACTCCATTGATTTTAATTACTAACGATGATGGCATTCAAGCCAAAGGTATTCAAACTATTGCACGTGTTGCGGCAAAATATGGTAAAGTAGTAATTGTGGCTCCTAATGGTCCTCGTTCGGCACAATCGAGCGCATTGACTATTGAGGTGCCTATCTATGCTAAGCCAGTACCTTCTGACAATGAAAATATCACTCAATATGCAATTAGTGGTACTCCTGCCGATTGTGTTAAGTTGGCTATTAGTCAGTTGCTTGAAGAGAAACCAGACCTTGTGATTTCGGGTATCAATCATGGCTCTAATGCAAGTATCAATGTTATTTATTCAGGTACTATTGGCGCAGCTATTGAAGGAGCTCTTCATGGTATTCCTTCTATTGGTTTTTCGCTTTGCGACCATGATTCTGATGCAGATTTTGAGCCTTCATTGCCTTATTTCGAGCAAATTATCGCTAAAACGCTCAATTCGGAAATGCCTAAGGATATTTGTCTTAATGTGAACGCTCCAAAAGGACCAATTAAGGGGGTTCGCGCTTGTCGTCAAGCTGAAGGACGCTGGGCAAATGATTTTGGTAAGTCAGAAGCACCTCGTCCATATAATTATTATTGGCTTATTGGTGACTTTATGTTCTTGCAAGACAATGATATGAATGCCGACCAATGTGCTATTGAGAATGGTTATATCACAGTCGTGCCACTTCAATTTGATATGACTGCTTATAAAGCAATAGATTTCTGCCGTCAGTATGAAACAGAAGCTTGATACACTTTGGTTTGGAATGATTATTGGGCTTATTATGCCTGTCGTAATGTTGTATCTATTTGTTCAAAATAATACATTTGACGGTTTTTCGCTCAAGGCTATTCTCGATTTGGCAAGCACTAATAGTATGATTGTAAAATTATTGTGTATTGCTATTTTTCCTGATATGGGTGCTGTCTTTTTGCTCAATACATGGGAAATGTGGCGTGCTTGTCGTGGGGTGTTTGCATCGCTGTTTTTGTTTATTGCTATTTCAGCCATATTTGTGGTAATCAATTCTTAACTCTTTGTTGAAATGAAATATTTCATAATTGCTGGTGAAGCGTCGGGCGACCTTCATGGTAGTCGTTTAATTGCAGAATTGAAGCATCGCGATAGTGATGCTCAATTCTGCTTTTTAGGTGGCGATAAGATGTCCGAGGCTGCAAATTGCACTCCCGTTGTGCACTATCGCGACATGGCTTTTATGGGATTTGTCAATGTGTTGTTGAATATCAACAAAATTTATCACCTTCGTAAAGTAGCTCAACGCGAGTTGTTGCGATTTCAACCTGACAAAGTGATATTGATTGATTATCCGGGGTTTAACCTTCGATTTGCTAAGTTTGTTAAGCAAAATATGCCATCGGTGGAGGTCATCTATTATATTGCACCTAAACTTTGGGCGTGGAAAGAGTATCGCATTAAGTCTATAAAACGCTATGTTGACCGAATGTTTACTATATTTCCTTTTGAAACAGAGTGGTTTGGTTCTCGGGGATATAAGGTTGAGTATGTTGGAAATCCATCGGTAGATTCGGTATCGACATTTATGACGGAAGAGTTTGATGAGACTCGATTTCGCGCTGACAACGAGTTGGATGGGCGTCCGATAGTTGCTCTTTTGCCTGGTAGTCGTCGGCAAGAGATACGTTCTTGTTTGCCAATTATGGCGCAACTTGCTACTCTTTACCCCGATTATCAATTTGTTATTGCCGCAGCCCCATCTATCGAACCTGAATTTTATAAATCGGTTGTGGGGGATAATGCTGTGAAGATACTTTATGGGGCAACTTATTCGTTGTTGCGAGTGGCGCGAGCGGCAGTGGTTAATTCGGGTACGGCGACATTGGAAACAGCTTTGTTTAGAGTTCCTCAGGTGGTGGTATATAAGGTGTTTGGTGGGCGATTGGCTATGTTGCTTAAACCTTTGCTCATAAAAACTCCGTGGGTGTCGTTGGTTAATATTATCGCTCAGCGCGAGGTGGTTACTGAATTGCTTGCTCATAATTTTACTCTTGAGAGTACGAAGATAGAGTTGGATAAAATAGTAGTGGATGGGGAGCGAAGAGAAGAGATGGCGCGAGCGTATGATGAGATTATTGGTATGTTGGGTGAGGCTGGGGCAGATGTTCGTTGTGCTGAAAGGATTTGTATGGGTTGATTTTGATATTGAATTGATATAGAGTTCTCTCGATTGTGTTGGGGGAACTTTTTTTGTGGGATTTGGTGAGTTTTTGGGTTGGGAGCGCATAAGGTTATAGTATATT
>JAFYMM010000399.1 GCA_017550055.1 Paludibacteraceae bacterium | reverse complement strand
TCTTCTCCAGCTATTGAGGCTCTTGTAGAAGAATATCGTAAAGTGGTGCCATTTATTCAAGATGATGAGGTGATGTATCCACATATTGAAAGCTCAATTCAATTCCTCCGTCGTAATTTCTAATTTAGAATGTATATAGGAAAAGAGGTGCATACGTGGTATGCACCTCTTTTTTTGTGTTTGAGTCAAAAAAAATCTCTTGCCATACGGCAAGAGATTCTTTTTATTGTATTTGTTTAATTACAATTTTGGACCAGCAGTTACGAGAGCTTTACCAGCTTCGTTGCCAGTGAATTTCTCGAAGTTTTTGATGAAACGGCCAGCGAGGTCTTTAGCTTTTTCTTCCCATTGGCAAGCACATTCGTAAGTGTCGCGTGGGTCGAGGATTTTAGGATCTACGTTAGGCAATTCTGTTGGAACAACGAAGTCGAACATAGGGATTGTTTTTGTTGGAGCTTTGTCGATTGAGCCGTCGAGGATTGCGTCGATGATACCACGTGTATCTTTGATTGAGATACGTTTGCCTGTACCGTTCCAGCCAGTGTTTACGAGGTAAGCAGTTGCGCCTGAAGCTTGCATTTTTTTAACGAGTTCTTCACCGTATTTAGTTGGGTGGAGAGAAAGGAATGCAGCACCGAAGCAAGCTGAGAATGTAGGAGTTGGTTCAGTGATACCACGTTCAGTACCAGCCAATTTAGCTGTGAAACCAGAGAGGAAGTAGTATTGAGTTTGCTCTGGAGAGAGGATAGATACTGGAGGTAATACACCGAATGCGTCAGCTGAAAGGAAGATAACTTTCTTAGCAGCAGGAGCTTTAGATCCTGGTTGGATGTTGTTGATGTGGTGGATTGGGTAAGAAACGCGAGTGTTTTCAGTTACGCTCTTATCAGCGAAGTCGATTTTGCCTTCTGCGTCAACAGTAACGTTTTCGAGAAGAGCGTCGCGACGGATAGCGTTGTAGATGTCTGGTTCGCTTTCTTTGTCGAGGTTGATAACTTTAGCGTAGCAACCGCCTTCGAAGTTGAAGATACCTTCGTCGTCCCAACCGTGTTCGTCGTCGCCGATGAGTTGACGTTTAGGGTCAGTTGAGAGAGTAGTTTTACCTGTACCAGAAAGACCGAAGAAGATAGCAGTTTCGCCTTTTTCGTTAGTGTTAGCCGAGCAGTGCATAGAAGCCATGCCACGAAGTGGGAGGAGATAGTTCATGATAGAGAACATACCTTTTTTCATTTCACCACCGTACCATGTGTTGATGATGACTTGTTCGCGGCTTGTGAGGTTGAATACTACAGCAGTTTCAGAGTTGAGGCCGAGTTCTTTGTAGTTTTCAACTTTAGCTTTAGAAGCGTTGAATACAACGAAATCTGGTTCGCCGTAGTTAGCGAGTTCTTCAGCAGTTGGGCGGATGAACATGTTAGTCACGAAGTGAGCTTGCCATGCCACTTCCATGATGAAACGTACTTTGAGACGAGAGTTAGCGTTAGCACCACAGAATGTGTCAACTACATATAATTTTTTGTCAGAAAGTTCTTTAACTGCGAGTTCTTTGAGGGATTTCCAAGTTTCTTCAGTGACAGGTTTGTTGTCGTTTTTGTACTCGTCAGAAGTCCACCATACAGTGTTTTTGCTGACTTCGTCCATTACGAAGAATTTGTCTTTAGGAGAACGACCAGTGTAAACGCCAGTCATTACGTTAACAGCGCCGAGTTCAGTTACTTGACCTTTGTCGAAACCTTCGAGACCTGGTTTTGTTTCTTCAGCGAAGAGAACATCGTATGATGGGTTGTGAAGAACTTCTACCGCACCATTGATGCCATACTTAGATAAATCGATGTTTGCCATAGTTTGTATATGTATAAAATGTTAATAATTTGTTTTTTGTGATGATTCTCGCCTTACGGTGAAGGCACTTGTTTTTCACGTTGCAAATTTACAAAAATAAATTGAAGTAAAAAAATAAAAAATCAAAAAAAAACATAATTCTTGTATTTTATACAAAAAGGGTATATGGCAAGGGTTGGTTTTGTTTAAGTGAGGATTGCTTTATAGTATATTTATAGTATGTTTATCCTATATTTATAGTATGTTTATCCTATGTTTATGGTATATTTATGGTATGTTGTAGATAGGTAGAAGTTAGATAAATAATAGGGAAGGTAATTGAGTATGATAAAAAAAAGATTTTTTGTTGTAATGGTTTGAATTTTTTTTGTAACTTTGTAGGTTGAAAATTTTCTTATATTAATACGATGAGAATAGATATAATAACTGTATTGCCAGAGATGATGGAAGGGCCACTTACATGCTCTATATTGAAGCGTGCGCAAGAGAAGGGCCTTGTGGAAATTGTTGTTCATAATTTGCGTGATTACTCTACGGATGTGCGTCGTAGGGTGGATGATTATGCTTTTGGGTTTGGGGCTGGTATGGTGTTGCAGTGCGACCCTATATTTCGCTGTATTGAGATATTGAAATCAGAACGCGAGTATGATGAGGTGATTTTTACTGCGCCTGACGGAGAACAATTCTGTCAGCCAATGGCTAATCAGTTGAGTTTGAAAGAAAATATTATTATTTTGTGTGGTCATTATAAGGGAGTTGACCATCGCGTGCGTGAGGCGTTGATTACTAAGGAGATTTCGATAGGAGACTATGTGTTGACAGGGGGAGAGATGGCTGCGGCAATTATTTCGGATGCAATTGTGCGTTTGATTCCTGGTGCTATTGGGGATGAACAATCGGCATTGTCGGATTCGTTTCAAGATAATTTGTTGGCTCCGCCAGTATATACTCGTCCGGCGGACTATAGAGGCATGAAAGTGCCAGAGATATTGTTGAGTGGGAATGAGAGAAAGATAGCGGAATGGGAGCATGAGGTGGCTTTGGAGAGAACGGAGCGATTGAGACCGGATTTGTTGGATTGATAATTTAGTCAACAGTCAATGGTCAACAGACTCATGTTAAATAAAATTAAGGGAAAAATATATGGATAAGGTATTGAAGTTGGCGAATAAGGCGATGAAGGAGTATGAGATGTTGGTGGATGGCGATAGGGTTATGATTGGATTGTCGGGGGGGAAGGATTCGTTGGCATTGGTGGAAGTATTGGCGGCTAGGCAGAGGATTTTTAAGCCTAAGATAGAGGTGTTGGCGTGTCATGTGAGTGTGGAGAATGTGCCTTATCAGTCGGATTTGGACTATTTGCGAGAGTTTTGTGAATCGAGGGGTGTTAGGTTTGTGCATAAGACTACTCGTTTTGAAGAAGATACGAAGGATGGACGTGGTCCGTGTTTCCTTTGTGCATGGAATAGGCGTAAAACGCTGTTTAAAGCGGCGGAGGAGTTTGGTTGCACTAAATTGGCTCTTGGTCATCATAAAGATGATATATTGGAGACGCTGTTGATGAATCAAATATTTCAAGGGGCATACGCTACGATGCCTCCAGTGTTGAGAATGGCGAAATTTGAGATGACTATAATTCGCCCGTTGGCATTGGTGCGAGAGGCTGAGATTGAGGCTTTGGCAGTGGAACATGAATATCGAAAACAGATAAAAAATTGTCCGCACGAAAAGGTGAGTAATCGTCCGCAAGTGCGTGAAATATTGCAACGGATGGAAGAATTGAACCCAAATGCAGCAAGTAGTCTTTGGGGGGCAATGACGAATATTCAGGAGGAATATTTACCATAATTCATAATTCACAATTAGTATATTATGCTTACTTTAAAAATGATTTTGGAGAACCGCGAGGATGTGGTTCGCCGTTTGGAGAAAAAACATTTTACTGCTGCGGCAGAGATGATTGATAACGTAATAGCAGCAGATGCTCGTCGTCGTGCAGCGCAACAAGAATCGGACGCAATGCAAGCGCAAATGAATCAATATGCAAAGAGCATTGGTGGTTTGATGAAAGAAGGCAAAAAAGCGGAAGCAGAGGCAGCTAAAGCTGAAGTTGCACAATTGAAAGAGAAGAGCGCAGAATTGAAATCGGCAATGGAAGAAGCTGAGAATGAAGTGCGTAACCTATTGTTGCAAATTCCTAACGTGCCAAATGATTCAGTGCCAGAAGGTCGCACAGCAGAAGATAATGTTGTAGAACGTCAGGGTGGTGAAAATCCAGTATTTGAAGGGTTTGAGCCTCTTCCACACTGGGATTTGGCTAAGAAATATGACCTTATTGACTTTGAAATGGGGGTAAAAATCGCAGGTGCAGGTTTCCCTATATATAAGGGTAAAGGAGCTCGCCTTCAACGTGCGTTGATTAATTTCTTCCTTGATGAAGCGCGTGAGGCAGGTTATCTTGAAGTGGAACCACCATACGTAGTAAATGAGGCAAGTGGTTATGGTACAGGTCAATTGCCAGATAAAGAGGGACAAATGTATCACGCTACTGCTGATAATTTATATCTTATTCCAACAGCAGAGGTGCCAGTTACTAATATCTTTCGCGACGTAATTCTTAGCGAGAAAGAGTTGCCACAAAAAATGTGTGCTTACTCGGCATGTTTCCGTCGTGAGGCAGGTTCTTATGGTAAAGATGTGCGTGGCTTGAATCGTTTGCACCAATTCAACAAAGTAGAGATTGTGCGTATTGACAAACCAGAACACTCATACGAAAGCCTCAACGAAATGATTGCCCACGTAGAGAATTTGGTGAAAAAACTCGAATTGCCATATCGCATCCTTCGTCTTTGCGGTGGAGATATGAGTTTCACATCAGCTATAACATTTGACTTTGAGGTATATTCAGCAGCACAACAACGTTGGTTGGAAGTTAGCTCAGTGTCGAACTTCGAAAGCTATCAAGCTAATCGCTTGAAATGTCGTTATAAAACAGCTGAAGGCAAAACAGAGCTTTGCCACACATTGAATGGCTCGGCATTGGCATTGCCTCGTATTGTGGCTGCATTGCTCGAAAATCATCAAACAGCAGAAGGTATTCGCATTCCTAAAGCATTGGTGCCATACTGCGGTTTTGAAATGATTGACTAATTTAGATTTTTGTCTTTTTAGACAGAATGACATAAGAACATATTTTTATTCTTTTACATATACCTCGCTGAAACTAAAGTTTCATCTTGGTAAATAAAAGACAGATTTTAAGTTACATCTTTTTAATATGTCATTTGAGTCGAGATTTTTACGAAGTAAAAAGCAAGACCTTTATGTAAAAAAATAAAAACTTGTAGGATAAATAATATTAAAATTTTGTTATTTACGACTTATATTTATAATTATTTTATGTCCTTATGTCATTCTGTCTTTTAAAATAAATTATGGC
>JAFYMM010000398.1 GCA_017550055.1 Paludibacteraceae bacterium | reverse complement strand
CTTGTTTTTGCAGTTATATTCACCATCTTTGCCATCAAAAACGAACTCGGTATGTCGTTCTTCGAAATGACCTCTGCCATCGGCACCAACTCTCAATTCCAAATCTTCGATTTCTCTAACTTTTGGGGCAACAACAACCAAAAAAAGCGAGGAATAATTTTTCAAACTTTTTTTCAAAAAGGCAAGAGGTTCAAATACGGTGATTTGAAGCACTAATGCCACGATGAAGAGACGGAATCCTGCACCTATGAGTTTGGAAATGAGGAATAATACGGCACTTGTTTTGTAGGACGTATGCCCTATGCGTTGTTGGATGTAGCCATATATAGAGGTGAGATTTAGGCGATAGTAGAGAGGCAGAAGGAAGTGCATGATTAGGATATAGCCGAGGAAATTGCCGAGAATGACCTCGAAATAGGTCATCTTGGCTGCACCTGCCACCATACCCGGCACAGAGATAAATGTTACGCCAGAGAGTGTGGTGCCAATCATGCCAATGGCTACTACCCACCAAGGAGATGAGTTGCCTCCACGGAAAAAGTCGGATGTAGAACTTTTGCGTGAACTGAAATAGCTCACAGCGAATATTATAGCAAAATAGGCAGCTATGATGGAGATAACGATATATGGACTCATAAATCTAAGAATTTATAGACATGAAGACAAGAGAACATGATTTTTATTTTAACGCAAATTTCCATTAATTATTCATTAATATTATTTACGGTTAATTTATGATAATTTGTGTTTAATATATAGACATGAGAACATGTTTTTCTTGTACTCCTGTCTTCTTGTCAAATTATTGTATTATAATTTCTACGCGGCGATTTTGAGCGCGACCTTCTTCTGTGTCGTTGGTTGCTATAGGAGCTTCGCTACCTTTGCCTTGAGCTGATAGTCGGTCTGCAGAGATACCTTTTTGTATGAGTGCATTCATGAGTGCATTGGCACGACGGCGTGAGAGGTCGAGGTTGTAGGATTTAGAGCCTTGATTGTCGGTATGGCCAATGATTTCGATTTTGATTTGTTTATTGCGTTTGAGAAAGAGCGAAAGGCGTTCGATTTCGGCGTAGGAATTAGGCAAAATTTTGTCGGAATCGTAGTCGAAATAGAGGTTATTGAGAGTAATAGAATTGCCTTTAGCTATGCGAGTTAGACCAACGAGAATGCTATCGCCAGGAGTGGTAATAGACATAGTATAAGGTATGTAGCCTTCACGTTGTGCGCTGAGAGCAAAAATGAGTTGAGAGTTGAGGGTTGATGGTTGAGTGTTCTCTGGCAAGAAGGCAACAAAAGAGCCATCGGTAGCATCGGTGATTGATTCGAAGTGTTTGTTGTTGGTTGAGCCTTCGAATATCTCGACGCGAGCTTGTAGGGGTTTGCCTGTTTGAATATCATATATACGACCAGGAGAATAGACCATGCGAGTGCGAGGTTGAATTGCGATAGGGAGGTCGATTTCGTAGATGTCGAGTTTCATACCTCTGTTTTCGAGTTGGTCTGACGAAAAATAGGCCTTATTGCCAAATCCGTTGATTACGAAACCCGATTCGTCGCCATGAGTATTGATAGGGTATCCAAGATTTTCGGGTGTGGACCATGAGCCGTCGTCGTTGTGAACAGAGCGGAATATGTCTTGTCCGCCAAGTCCTTTATGTCCGTCGGAAGAGAAATACAACGTGTGATTGTCGGCATGGATGAACGGAGCAAACTCGTCTTTGTCGGTGTTGATTGGTTTGCCGAGCGGTTGAGGATTGTAGGTTTTGAGATAGCCAT
>JAFYMM010000397.1 GCA_017550055.1 Paludibacteraceae bacterium | reverse complement strand
ACTACCGACCAAGCCGGGCCTATGCATGATTTAGATGGTATTATTTTAGGCGGTAAAGATAATTATTTCAATAACATAGTCTATTTGCAAGGGTGGAGTCATTTTGGGCGTACCATTGGTAATCCTTTCATTACTTCGCCGATTTATACCAATTCAGTTACGACTGAAAATAATCGTACATTTACGCATCATATAGCCTTAAAGGGTGATATTTATGGATTTAATTATCTGCTTAGGTATAGTCATTCGAGCAATTTTGGCACATACGATTTACCGGTAAGGAGCTATAATAATTCGATTTATTGTTCGGTGCAGAGATTAGTGCCACAAGCTTGGAATCTTAATTTTGGAGTGTCGGTTGGGGCGGATTTTGGAACACAGTTTGGTAACTCTTTTGGTGCAATGTTTACAATTTCTCGTAGAGGAATAATATGGAAATCTGAAAAATGAATAAACTTTTAGTTATAACACCAGTTAAAAATTCAATAGATTTGACAGAAAAAACTATTCGTGCAGTAATGGATAGTGTAGATAGGCAACAGATGAGATATGTTGTTTACGATGATTTTTCTGATTGTGAGACAGTTCAAAGATTGGATGCTTTGGCCTGCGAATTGTGTTTTGAAGTTGTTCATCTGTCAGATTTTATAGAGTCGCCATCGCCAAATTATAGGTATATTCTGCAAAAAGCGCAAGAGCGTGCGCTTGAAGAGGGAGAGCATTTGGTTATAGTAGAATCGGATGTTGTTATAAATAGAGATACCTTTGTGAAATTGAATAGGGCTGTAGAAGAGGGAGTTGGCTTGGTGGCTTCCGTCACGGTAGATGAAAAAGGAGAGATAAATTTTCCTTATTTATTTGCTAAAAAATGGAGAGAAGAAGATAAAGCAACAAAAAAACGAATAAGTTTTTGTTGTACGTTGTTGACTAATGAGCTGTTGAAATTGTATGATTTTAGTAATCTTGATTCAAGAAAGAACTGGTATGATGTTTTTATATCACATAAGAGCGTGGAATTGGGATTACGTAATATTCTTCTGATGTCGGACAAGGTTTTACATAGACCACATAGTAGTCGTCCGTGGAAGTTGCTAAAGTACACTAATCCAGTGAAATATTATTGGATTAAATATACAAAAGGATTTGATAAGATTTGATGTATGCTTGTATCTGTAATTGTACCTGTATATAATTCAGAAAAATATATTGCTGAAGCATTGGAGTCTATATTGGCATCGGATTATGCTGATATAGAAGTGGTTTGTGTTGATGATGGGTCGAAAGATAAATCATTGCAGATCTTGCAAAAATATGCTTCGGAGGATAGTAGAGTGAGGGTTTATTCACAGCAGAATGCAGGGGCATGTGCTGCTCGCAATTATGCCATATCTTTGGCTAAAGGAGAATTTATACTGCCAGTTGACTCAGATAACAAAATTACATCTACGTTTATCTCTCGGGCTATAGCGGTTATGCTTTCAGATGCAGATGTGAAAGTCGTTGCTCCGCGAGCAATGTATTTTGGCGATAAAAAAGGAGAATGGAAATTACCTCCCTTTACATTGAATTTATTGGCACGGAAGAATATAATAGATACTTGTGCAATGTTTCGTAAATCGGATTGGGAGCGAGTTGGGGGGTATTGCACAGAAATAAAGACGAGAGAAGATTGGGCTTTTTGGATTGCAGTATTAAAAGATGGCGGTAAAGTGGTGCGTTTGTCAGAGATAGAGTTTTTTTATCGAGTGAGAGCAACATCAAAACGAGCAACTAATAGGCATTTGAAATTTGATGTTATTGATACCTTAAATAGATTGCATCCTGAATTTTTTGAGCGGGAATTAGGTGGACCATTGCGCCACAGACGTACTTGGTCAAAAATGATAAATCGTATTTTTCGTATTATTCATCCAAGGGAAGTGAAGTTGGCTGGTGAGTATAAAGATTGGGAGTATTGGATGAAATCATTGCCTATAAGGTGGTGTTATAAAGAAGGAGATGTGATTCATAGTCGGCGTAATGAGTTAAGGAAGATGAGATTGGGTGATGTTGATGTGATTGTAAAATCTTTTGCTATTCCAAATTTTATCAATCGTTTGGTGTATGGAGTTTTTCGTAAATCTAAAGCTCAACGTTCGTATGAATATGCAGTGAAACTAAATGCATTGGGCATAAAATCGCCTTTGCCAATTGCTTATTATACAGAACGATGCGGTTTATTGTTTTCTAAGAGTTATTATGTGTCTAAAAAAAGTGATTGTCGTCATACTTTTTATGATGTAATTGATAATGAGAACTTGGAAAACAGAGAGTTGTATCTACGACATGTAGGCAAGATGACTGCCAAAATGCATAATTTAGGTATTTATCCTCTTGATTATTCCGGTGGAAATATTTTGCTTGATATGGTGGATGAGCAACCGCAATTTGAGTTGGTCGATTTGAATCGTATGCAGTTTGGAGAAGTTGATATAGATAAAGGCTGTCGAGGATTTGAGCGTCTAAATGTAGAGGCATCAGCGTTAAAAATTATGGCTCAAGAATATGCTAAAGAAAGAGGGTTTGATGAAAATAAGTGTATCGAATTAGTTCAGAAATATCGTTGGTATAAACATCAAAAATAAATGAAAGCAACAGTAATTATATCTGTATATAAGAATGTTAAGGTGTTGAGCCTTATCTTGGAATCTTTGCGAGTTCAGACTTGTAAAGATTTTGATATAATTATTTCTGAAGATGGTGAAGATGCCGCTATGCGACAATTTGTTGAACAATATGATTGGTTTTGTCGCTATAAACATTTGACACAAACAGATGACGGTTGGCGAAAAAATAGGGCTCTTAATCGTGCTGTTTTAGCTGCAAATAACGAATGGTTAATTTTTATTGATGGTGATTGTGTTGTGCATCGCAGGTTTGTTGAGATGCACCTTCGTTATGCTGAGCCTAATAAGATATTGTTAGGTAAGCGAGTGAAACTTTCGAGTGATATATCGACTCAGTTGCTTGACTCTACGCTTTCTGTTTCCGATTTACCTGCTTTAATGTGGCGATTATTGTTTTTCAATCGGGGGTGTAGATATGTGGACGAAGGACTTTTTATTCCATATTTTCTATCTTTTTCGTTACGTTCAACTCGCAGCCTTACTGGATGTAATATGTCTTTTTCTCGCGAGGCTATTATGTCAATAAATGGGTTTGATGAAGATTATGTGCGTCCTGCGATAGGCGAAGATGTCGATATTTATTGGCGCTTAAAAGCAAACGGTTACGAACCTATTAGTATTCGTAACCGTGCCATAGCATATCATCTTTATCATAAAGAAAATTGGACTGAGCAAGAGGAGAATAAGGTAAAAATGGAACTAAATATAAAGAAAAATCAGATTGTTTGCCTTAATGGTATTTCTAATCATCTTCCGATAATTTAGTGTTTACAAAAAAGTATAGCAACCAGCAGAAAAGAAATATCTGATAATGAGCCGTGAAAGACTCAAATATTGCTTGTATTCCGAATATTAAGATAATAAAAGAGAGGTATAATCGTCTTTTGTTTTTTGTAAATAATATAGGTAATAGGAATATTAAAATCGTGGCGATTATTCCTATCAATCCGAATTCTATAGCAGATTCCAAAAAAGCATTGTGGCAATGGAATCTGTTTTTGTTATAATCAGGGGCTAATGAGTACCAGTGTTCCCAGAACTCAGTTAAGTCCTTGTTGTTAGTCACTTGTTCGATGAATAATTGTTTGCCTTGGCATACGCCATGTCCCAATATAGGCTTTTCTTTGATTATTTCAATTGACGTATCCCATACGAATGTTCTCGGCTCTTTCATCAATTCTGTTAAATTTAGTCTATCATGATGGCTTGTGATAGATAAAAGAATTATTGAAAGAATTGTCAAGCCGGGAATTAAAACTTTAGGTTTATGTCGATATATAGTTATTCCTATGAATAGCCATATCAATATGTTAGCTATTATAAATCCAGCCCTACCTTCGTTCAGTAACAGTGATATATAAATAATCAGAATACCGAGCGAAAGGAGAATAACATCCCATTTCTTCGTTTTTTCGTGTAGGTATATAAAGCAAATTGCTATTGTGCAATTTAGGTATTGGTTTAATCCTATGTGTGTGGTGTGCAGTGCTTTATGTCTTATTACTGGGAGCAACAATCGTATTTCCTCTATTGTTGTTGGTTGGCTGTCAACTATTTTATAAGCCAAATACACTATTGCTATCAGCGATGTAATCAGCATCGTATAGGCTATATATGAAATTTTTATTTTAGGGTTAATCCTGCAGGTTAAGCCCAATAGTCCAAATACCAAAAAAGGCAGTCTTATGTCTGTCGAGTGAAAATATATTTGGGAGCTACAATCTTCAAACGCATGCCATATCCACATCGCCGTATAAAAAAACACCATTGTGGCGAAAACGTATTTCACATTATGCCATTTTATCTCTTTATATCGTCGGTTTATGGCTATGTCAAGTATCAGCGTAGCGAAATACACATATAGTGCAACTCTCTGATATTTAAATGGTAAGATAAATGTGCCTAATAAACAGATTGTCGATAATACATTAATCCATTCTACCGCAGTCGGCAGAATGGATTTCATGTTATTATGACTAAATCTTGTTATCATTAAAGACCAAATTCAGCTTTAACTTTTTCAACAAAATCTAATTTTTCCCAAGTGAACAATTCAACTTCGTAGCAACGATATGGCTCATATCTAGTCTCATAGCATTTCGTTACAGTGCGAGGTGTGCGACCCATATGTCCATACGACGCAGTTTCTGCGTATATAGGGTTGCGCAGTTTCAAGCGTTGTTCAATTGCGTATGGGCGCATGTCAAATATTTTCAATACACGTTCTGCAATTTCGCCATCGCTCATCTCCACCTTCGATTTGCCATAAGTGTTGATATACAAACTCACAGGCTCAGCCACACCAATAGCGTATGCCACTTGCACCAATATTTCATCCGAAACACCTGCTGCTACAAGGTTTTTAGCAATATGACGTGCTGCGTATGCTGCCGAACGGTCCACTTTCGATGGGTCTTTGCCCGAGAATGCACCTCCACCATGAGCGCCTTTACCGCCGTATGTATCAACAATAATTTTACGTCCAGTCAAACCTGTGTCGCCGTGAGGACCTCCAATCACAAATTTGCCGGTAGGATTCACGTGTAGGATAATATCGCCTTTGAAATATTTTGCCAAATAAGGATATTTCTCCAAAACTCGAGGCAAAAGTATTTTCTCAACATCTTCGTGAATTAGTTTCACCATTGCTCTATCTGCCTCTTCTTGCGAGATAAAATCATTAGCCGTGATAAATTCATCATGTTGAGTCGACACTACTATTGTATGCACTCTTTCAGGATAGCCATTGTCATCGTATTCAATAGTCACTTGGCTTTTTGAGTCAGGACGAAGATACGTCATCTCTTTTCCCTCTTTACGAATTGTAGCCAATTCTATCAAAAGTATATGGCTCAAAGCCAACGACAAAGGCATATAATCATCTGTCTCATTACATGCGTAACCAAACATCATACCTTGGTCGCCTGCTCCCTGATTTTCTGCCTCTGCGCGTTCCACGCCACGATTGATGTCTGCCGATTGTTCATGTATAGCCGACAACACACCGCACGAGTTACCTTCAAACATATACTCGCTCTTTGTGTAACCAATGCGATTAATCACCTTACGTGCAACATCTTGCACATCAACATAAGCCTTACTTTTCACTTCGCCACCAAGCACAACTTGTCCTGTAGTAACAAAAGTTTCACATGCCACTTTCGATTGTGGGTCGAACGCCAAAAATTCGTCCAAAATAGCATCACTAATTTGGTCAGCCACTTTGTCTGGATGACCTTCTGAAACTGATTCAGATGTAAATAAATAACCCATAATAATTAAGAATTAAAAATTAATTAATAAATAATTAGGGGATTTGACTTCGAAAAAACAAAAGGAAATAAATCGCACAGATATTGCGCACAGACATACTCCATTTTAGCATTTTTTTCTGTGGTTGCAAGCAGTCAAATCTCTCCACATTTTCGTTTGCAAAGTTACAAAAAATATTTCAATTACGCAAACCCTTTCAAATTTGCAATTTTCAACTTTCAACTTTCAACTT
>JAFYMM010000396.1 GCA_017550055.1 Paludibacteraceae bacterium | reverse complement strand
GGTGAAGAATTTTATAAAGACGGGAAATTGTGAGGGTAAGCAAGAGAAAGATTTTTATGGCAAGGTGATTGCGCCAATGCAAGCGGTTAATAATAAAGTGATAGTGGCAACGGAAGAGGAGGTTGAGAGAAATCCGAGAGCAAGATCGGCGAAATTGAGGGTGGCAGAGAGAGTTGAGGGTTAACAACTTCGTTGTTGATTCTTGCTTCGCTCGGCAATTTAAACAAGATTGATTGCCCTCGCTTATCGCAAGAATTGAGGGTTGAGAATGAAATGTTTAGTTGCTGACATTTATTGGTTGTGTTTTTTAGTTGTTAGTTTTTTTTGAAAGTTATGAATTTGTTTAAGTTTAAAAAGAATCAGCAAAGTGAACCAGAAAAGCCTACGATAGTGGACTCGGATGGTGATAATATGAGCGTGGTGACGCTGATTAAGGATTTTATTGCGGGGGATGTGTTTTTGAAAGAGACGGTTCAGAAGCAGTTTTTGTATGTGGGGTTGTTGTTTCTTTTGTCGCTGGTGTATGTTAACAATAGATTTTTGTATGAGAAGGAGTTGCGTGAGGTGGAGAAATTGAGAAACGAGGTGGTTGACTTGAGATATAGGTCGTTGACATTGTCGAAAGATGTGAAATTGGCAGGACGACGAGCGATGATAATAGAGAAATTGGATGCGATGGGGGTAGAGTTGGGAGAGTCGGCAAAACCGATTGTTATAATAGAAGATTAAGAGAAAAGGGTTGAAAATCAGAAATTAAAAATAGAAAGTATGGCATTGAGAAAGTCTATAGTAAAACGATTCACGATAGTGTATGTTTTGGTTGTTGCGGCATTTGTTGCAGCAGGGGTGCGTATGTTTTGGATTGTTACAGTAGAGAGACAAGAGTGGATGAAGGAGGTAAATGGCTTGCAAAGACAAGATAAAGATATTGATCCTGAACGAGGAAATTTGTTTGACGCAGACGGACGATTGATTACGGCAACCATACCATATTATCGTTTGTTTATGGATTTGAGTGTGGGTTATTATAAGACAGAGAAAGGTCAAAAGGTTTATCGAGAAAATATAGACTCGTTGTCGATTTGTTTGTCGAGAAAATTCGGTGATAAGAGTGCGAGAGAATATAGAGCGATGATTGATGAGGCGTTTTTGCAGAAAAAAACACGATTAGTGCTGTATCCTAAATCGGTGTCGTATATTGATTTGATGGAGATTAAAAAATTTCCGTTGTTTAGATTGGGACGATATAAAAGTGGACTTTTTGCAGAGGAGAGTTTTAATAGAGAAAATCTTTTTGGGTCGTTAGCAAATAGAACATTGGGAGATGTGTTTGCAAGTAGTGGTCATGGTCAATATGGTTTGGAGTTGAGATACGACTCGTTGTTGGCTGGAGAAAAAGGTATGGCGAGAGGTCATTTGGTTGGTAGAGGTAATTGGGTGTTTGTTGATGAGAAGCCGGCTAAGCGAGGATGTGATATTTATACAACGATAGATATTGAGATGCAAGATATATGTGAGACGGTGTTGAGAGAGAAATTGGAAGTGATAAAAGCAAGAAATGCTTGTTTGGTGTTGATGGAAGTGAAGACAGGGGAGATAAAATCGATGGTGAATTTGCAAAGAGCATCCAATGGTAGTTATTTTGAAGGTTGGAATATGGCAGTGGCGGACTTGTCGGAGCCAGGCTCTACGTTCAAGACAATGAGTTTGATGGTGGCATTGGACCATGGGGTGTGTGATACGGCAGATATAATTGATTTGAATCATGGTGTGTGGATGTTTCATAAAGCCAAAATGACTGACCACAACTGGAGGAAAGGCGGATATGATTCTTTGTCGGTTGCGGGAATATTGGCTCAATCGAGTAATGTGGGGGTGAGTAGAATCATAGATGAGAATTATAAGAAAGATCCAATGAAATTTATAAATGCGGTGACAGCCACAGGGTTTGCTGATAAAATTGATGTTGGAGTTCCCGGAACGGCTGTGCCTAGAATAGCGACTCCAGAAAGTAAGTCTTGGAGTAGAGT
>JAFYMM010000395.1 GCA_017550055.1 Paludibacteraceae bacterium | reverse complement strand
TTGGAATGAAGCAATGCTAATTAGGGATAAAATAAATGCAATACACTGATTTATACTGCGTAGCAGTTTACGATTTAGCTTTTTCATAATTATATCAATTTAGGGGTTGTTCTTTTTCTTCTTCGAGGGTGATGACTACGTCGTTTACAACGGCAGTGTGGTGCCAATTGCTGCCTGCTACATCTTTGAATTCAGGTGTGATTAGCACAGAATCACGTTTGTATGAGCCATTCTCGGTGGAGTCGATATCCTCGGCAACGAGCCAAATTTCTCGTTCTGGGAATTCTGTGCAATTTATCTCAAATACTCCATCGGTAGTGGTTGTGTCGGCGGCAGTAGGGTTTCCTTCGAACATATTGTATTCGTAAGCCTCTGCTGTTCTCATATATACTTTTATACCCTGAATGCCTTTCTTTTGAGCATTTTCCACACGACCAGATATTTGATAATCAGCCTGAGGTACTCCATACTCAGCGGTTACAGGAGGGCAACCATATTCACATGACATGAATGTTGTCAATCCGAATATTGATAGAATAAAACCTATGCAATAATTGATTTTGCGTAGGATTGAACGATTTAGCTTTTTCATAATTGTATTGTTTTAGATGTTATTATTTGTGGGAGAATAAAATTATTTCTTCTCTTCTTCGAGGGTGATGACTATGTCTTTTGAGTCTGTTATGTAGAAAGTTTTATCTTCGTAGTGGCCATTTTGAGTGGAGTCTATGTCGCGAGCTAAAAGCTCTACACTTGAATGTAGTGGTTCTATAATAGTAAAGTTGAATGTGCCATCAGCATTGGTTGTATCAAGAGGTCTGCCATATTCTGATATTTCTATGCCTTTTATGCCTTTGCCTAATTTGTTTTCTACTCGACCATTAATATCGAATTCAATTGTGGGTGTGCCATACATGTCCATAAAGGTTGTACATGAATGAAACGGTACGAGTCCGAGAAGTGGTATGATTAGTGATATACAGCGGTTTATTGCATGTAGGATAGAGCGTTTTAACTTTTTCATAGTCGTTATATTTTATTGTTTGTATTTTGTATTTTAAAATCGGTAGCCGACTCCTACTCTGAGCATTTTTGCAAAGAAGAGAGGGATTGCGCCACCTAATTCAATGTCGCAGAACCAATGGTTTCTGCCGATGCTCATGCCCAAATAGGTGAAATCTACTGCGAATGTGAAATTACATTCATTTTCATATATATCTATTCCCGGGGCTAATCCCAATGAACCATATAGGCTGATATTCTTTTTGTTGAGGTATGTGAATCGGGCTACGGGCATTAGATATATCATTGCTCCATAGTTTCTTTTTTCTGTGTAGTAGTTTTCTACTTGGCATTGTTCGTGATAGTATTCAGTATTGCCTATGCCTAATATTGTGAGGTTTGCGCCTATGCCGAACCATTTGTTTACACGGTATTGATATTCGGCGAATAAAAATCCAGTGTAGATAAAATCATAATTTCCCCCTGATATATTGACGTATCCTTGGGATAAACTCTCAGGAAGTGTTCCATAGAAAAAGTCGTTGTTACTAAGCCATGAGTAAAAGCAGTCGGCTACGCCTATGCGTATTTCATGTGGATTTTCTTTGCGATTTTCTTTTGTCTCGGCGAATGCAACGAGTGAGCAAAGGAGTATTGTTGTGAGGGTGATTATTTTTTTCATGATGTATGA
>JAFYMM010000394.1 GCA_017550055.1 Paludibacteraceae bacterium | reverse complement strand
TTAACAGCAGCTTTCAATTTGCCAATAACCAACTGACTTTTAGCCAAATGCAAATAAGCTACCGAGTCATTACACCTATAGCGTATTGCCGATGTGTAGGTATTCGCCGCCTTTGCGTGATTATTCGTATTATAGTAGCACTCAGCAAGCTTAAAGTTTACCGCAGCTTTCAGCTTGCGCTGTTTGCTTGTCGAAATCTTGCTATTATTCTTGCGATATATCTCACTTGCTGCAAAATACTCACCATTTTCATACTTACGGTCAGCCTTTTTCAATCGCGCAGCAGTGCTACACCCCGTAAGCACCAACACCAAACACAATAATATGTAATATATCTGTTTCCTCATTTATTTGTTATCTGTACTCTGTTATCTATACTCTGTTATCTAACACTGATTCTTGCCACAACTCCATCAGTAGTTGTCAACACCCAATCGGTTTCGCCCACTGGCACCATAGTGTTTATTATCGAATTACCTATCTTATGTTTCCACACAATAGTTCCGTCCGCCGAACGCAAACAGTTGATTTCTCCGTTTTTAGTAGCAAAAACAATCTCGCCATTGCGCTCAATGAGCATAGAAGGATTGTGGTCATAACCAAATTTTGCATCCACTTTCCACAACAATCTGTAATCATCTGCCGCCACAGCCAACACGCTATCATTCATACAACGAGAAAATACGATTTTATTGTCTGCCGACACGCCTATTGTTTCACGCACTTTGTGTTCTTTCTCTTTTGTGCGCCATGCTGTAGTGCCATCTGCCACATTCACAGCCGTCATGTAACGGTCAGGAGCCGTAATCCACACCTTGCCCTCAGCCACCACAGGCCATACTGCCGCTGGCGAAAAATGCGGACGACTATTGCCATTGTTCCATTTCCATGCTAACGCTCCATTCTCTACATTCAACGCATACAAATAGCTATCCCATGCGCCAAATATCACTTTTCCGTCGGCTACCACTGGGCGTGATTCTTGATAATTGTCTAATTCATCATACGACCACACCAATTCGCCCGTTTCCAATCGCAAAGCACGGAATTTACCATCACTCGCTCCGATATAAACCACCCCGTCGGCAATCATTGGCGAACCAACCACTGCATTTTGCGTGCGATGTTTCCACACCAACGCACCTGTCTGCTTGTTCAAGCAATATATGTTTCTGTCGCACGAGCCAAACACCACTCTGTCGCCCGAAATCATTGGCGTTGATGCTATACGCTCGGCTGTTTGATATTCCCACACCGTTTTGCCTTTGTCCAATGACACACAACGGAATACACCTTTATCATCGCCAAAATAGATATTTGCATCATCCACCGCTGGCGTGCCATATATGCCATATCCCATCTCTTTCACCCACACATCTTTCACGTTTTTATATTGAGCATTCACGGCATAATCTGCACGAGGGAATGCCTTTTGGTCGCCCTCCACGTACATCTTCTTCTCGATAGGCAAAGCCGCCCAACGCACTTGCGCCTCGCCAATCACCTTTTCACTCACCATCAAACTATCTTCGGTCATATCGTACACCGTATAACCACCCTTCTCGGCCTTTGCACGCAATGTCGAACGTGTCAACACGCCTGTTATGCCATCATAACTAAGCACCTTATTCGTATGATAATGACCGCCTAAGAATGCTTGCGTATTATACTTACGCACCACATCGGTCAACATCCACCAGTTGTCCACATCGCCCGCTTGCAACGGGTAGTGTGTTACGATAAACACAGGCATACGTTTGCCCACATTCTTCAACTGACGCTCCACCCAAATCACATCTTGTGGCGACACATGTCCATCACCCATCTTGATAATCGGACCTGTATTTATACCCAAAAACAAGAAGCCGTTGAATTGCAAACGGAAACGATTATCTCCAAATATGCGCTTAAAATCCGTAGCCCCCGACTCGCTCCACTTCGTGTCATGATTGCCCGGCACAATGTAGTACGGACAATTCAACTTGTCCAACTCTCTCTTTGCCACCACGAGCGACTTATAATCGCCCGTCTCGGCAATGTCGCCCGACACCAACACAAACGCAATATGCTCCTGTGTATTAACATCTTCCACAGCGCGTTGCAAGTCAATAGTGTTATTTTCATTCGATTGCGAAATATGCACATCCGTAAATTGCGCAAACGAAAAAGCAATATTATGCACCTCTGGCGTAGCCATAGCATCAGCCAACGTATTCACTTTCGAGCTTTTAGGTTGCGCCACCACAGCCACAAATCCCATCAAAACACCCAACAAAGCCAAATTCAATCTTCTGTATAACATCATATCATTCAATATCTTATCACATTTAACATTCAATATTTCCAATCTTATATTTAACTTGCAAATATACAACTTATTTTTCGCTTTTGCAACCATTTCGGCATATAGTTTTTCATAAAAAAATCGCACCTCATAATAAGGTACGATTATCAAATCTTATTTCAGTATATTCATCTATTTCCAACCAAATTGCATTTTTTATAAATCTTTATAGTTATTTTGAATTGTTTTATTTAGATATCAAACATAAAGGGCAACAAACAAAATAGCAAAATAATAATCTTTACATTCATCTTTATCT
>JAFYMM010000393.1 GCA_017550055.1 Paludibacteraceae bacterium | reverse complement strand
ATCTGTGGAATCTGTGGGAGAAAGTCCATATCCGGATGGCACGCGAAGCGTAAAAATCTGTGTAAATCTGTAGCGCGTCTTGCGAAGCAACAGCGCATCTAAAAAGAGAGAAAGAAAAATCTGAGTTATCTGAGTTATCTGTGGGAGAAAAATCCGAATGGCACGCGAAGCGTCAGTTCAGTGTCTTCCGTGTGTTTTATCGCCTTCGGCTCAAAGACCTCCGGTTCCGTGAGAAATAAAAATATCTGTGGGAGAAAAAGATAATTCCGTGTGAGGCAAAAAATAGAGAGATAAAAAACAAAATGTCAAATATTTCCGAAAATAATAAACGTATAGCAAAGAACACGATGGTGTTGTATGTGCGGATGTTTGTGATGATGCTTATTAGCTTCTTCACGGCGGGGATTACGCTCAATGCTTTGGGGGTTGATGACTATGGTATCAACAACGTAGTGGGAGGTTTGGTGTCGATGTTCTCGTTGTTGTCTAATTCATTGACATCTGCTACAGGTCGTTTCATCACATTTTCGTTAGGTAAGGGCGATTTTGATGAACAAAAGCGTGTTTTCTCCACAGCAGTCAACATTCATGTCATATTAGCCATAGTAGTAGTTTTAGCTATAGAGACCGTAGGTGTTTGGTTTCTTAACAATAGGATGAATATTCCGCCCGATCGACTCTATGCTGCCAATTGGGTGTTGCAATGTTCAACAATTAGTTTTGCTATTTCTCTCTTTTCTGTCCCTTACAATTCGCTCATCTATGCCTACGAGCGTATGTCAGCCTTTGCATGGTTCACCATTTATGATGCCATAACCAAATTGATTATCATAGCTTCTATCTACTATTATGGCGGGGATAAACTCATTCTTTTGGCTATTATATCACTCATTCCAGGAGTTATTAAGCAAGTTATATATTGGATTTATTGTCGTCGTCATTTCCCCGAAAGCGAATACCATTTTATTTGGGATAAAACGATGTTTAAAGATATGTTTTCATTTTCCTTTTGGAATTTTATTGGAGGCACAGCAGGGTTGTTAAAAGATCAAGGGGTAAATATTCTTATCAATCTATTCACCGCACCAGCGGTCAATGCAGCGCGAGGTATAGCAATGCAGCTTAATGGTATGATTGGTCAGTTCTCTGGTAGTTTTATGGGTGCATTTATGCCACAAGTTACCAAATATTATGCATCGGGCGATCTTACCGAGATGCACAAACTGATGTTTCGTGGTACTCGATTCTCCTACTACATCTTTATGTTCATTGCCATACCACTTTTTTTCGAGGTCGAAACCGTTTTACAAGTGTGGTTAGGTCAAGTTCCAGAGCATACAGTTCTATTTACCCGTCTAGCTCTTTTGTTGAGTCTGCTTGAAATGTGGTCATCTGTTCTTATTACAGCCCAAAATGCTACAGGTCGCATTCGTAACTATCAGTTGGTAGTAGGTACAATTCTATTGCTCAATTTTCCACTTTCATATTTGATGCTTTATTTGGGATTTATGCCAGAGATAACGCTTGTTGTAGCACTTGTGGTAGGTGTAGCCTGTTTGATAGCGCGTTTATGTTTTTTGCGAAAGACAATATTGTTGCCAGTGGGAGATTATTTGTATCAAGTGGTCTTTAATACCGCTTTTGTTACACTTTTGTCATCTGTGTTGCCATACTTGTGTAGTCAATTTATTACTAATGTATGGTTTAATTTCTTTGGGGTGTGTATTGTATCAGTTATATCGTCATTAGTGGTGATATATTTTGTGGGGTGTAATCGATTAGAACGACAATTAGTTGTAGGACTATTATTAAAATTCAAATCAAGATTTATAAAAGGATGATTAGAATAAAAGATAAATCTCAGTGTTGTGGTTGTGAGGCATGTGTTCAGCGATGTCCAAGGCAGTGTATCTCGTTGATTGAAGATAGAGAGGGATTTCTTTATCCTAAGGTTGATAAAAAATCGTGTATCGAATGCAATATTTGTGAGAAAGTTTGTCCAGTTATCAATCAATCAGAAGCGAAAGAACCATTAATTACCTATGCTGCAAAGAACAACGATGATAAGATACGTCTCCGTAGTTCGTCTGGAGGTATTTTTTCAATGTTAGCTGAGGCCGTTTTGAATGATGGAGGAGTCGTTTTTGGAGTTTGTTGGGATAAAGATTGGCGTTTAGTTTTTGATTATACCGAGAGTATAGATGGTTTATCACGTTTCCGAGGGTCTAAATATTTGCAAGCGCATGTAGGTGATGCATATCTTAAAGTAGAGCAATTTCTTAAATCAGGGCGTCGAGTATTGTTTTCAGGGACGCCGTGTCAAATTCGAGGGCTTAAACTTTTTTTGCGTCGTGAGTATGACAGTTTGTTGTGTGTTGATATAATTTGTCATGGAGTACCATCGCCAGGAGTATTTCGAAGATATTTGAATGAAGAGATAGCCAATGTGGCAAAAAACAAAGTGATTGATGTAGATTGTTTGCATATAGATGATATACAATTTCGTGACAAACGAACAGGTTGGAAGAGTTATAGCTTGCGTTATCAGTTGCGAGATAATAATGCGAATTTATATTCTAATATTTCATTATTTACGGATAATATTTATATGCGAGGTTTTTTGCAAGATTTCTATTTGCGACCATCGTGTTATGTTTGTTCGGCAAAAGCAGGTAAGAGTGGAGCTGATATTACCCTTGGTGATTTTTGGGGTATAGAGCAATTGAAGCCAGAGATTGATGATGATAAAGGAGTTTCCGCAGTCTTATTAAACACACTATTAGGAAAGCAAATCTTTGAGCAACTATCGGTTGAAAAAACGTTGATGAACTATGCTCATGTTCAGCAGTATAATCTTGCGGTTTATAGGTCAGTGGCACGACCACAAAAGCGCGATAAATTTTTTCGTTCGCGTAAATCATTTAGTGCAACCATTGAATCGTTATCTAAGATTACATTAAAAGAGAAATATATATTCATAATCAAAAATTTATTTCGTAGAATATGCGGATAGGCGTTATAACACATCCATTGCATCTTAATTATGGCGGTATTTTGCAGGCGTATGCATTACAGCGAGTTTTGCAAGATATGGGGCATGATGTGGTCTATATTAATTGGATGCCATATAAATACGAATTACCTTCGCTTAAAGTATATTTTAGACGTTTTTTGTGGAAATTGAAATATTTAGGTAAGCGAGATATTGATGTTTTTTTTGATTTTGATTTTAGATATAATCAAGCATATAAAAAAATCAATAAATTTTCTAATAAGAATATACGTATATTTCCTATAGATAGTTTTGAGCAGTTGCGTGAGGATAATTTTGATGTAATAGTTGTAGGTAGCGATCAGATTTGGCGACCAATTTATATCTCTAATATAGAGGATGTATATTTGCAATTTGCAAAGGATTGGGATATTAAGCGTATAGCTTATGCAGCATCGTTTGGCGTAGATGATTGGAGCGAATATAGCGATGAGCAGACAGCTGTTTGTAGTGATTTAGCAAAGAGATTTGATGCTATATCTGTTCGTGAAGATTCTGGAGTAGAGTTGTGTCGTAACCATTTGGGTGTGGATGCACAACATGTGTTGGACCCAACAATGTTGGTGGATGTTAAACACTATATGCGTCATATCAATGGTTGTAAAAAGCGATATCCTAATAGTATGTGTTTGGCGTATATTCTTGACGAGGCAGACGATAAATCGCAAGTGTTACATACTATTGCAAAGCAGTGTGGCTATAATATTCAGCAGTGGGAAAATATTGACACACCAAGTATGAAAAAACCAACAGTTGAGGAGTGGTTGAAAGGTTTTCATGATGCTGAGTTTGTATTTACCG
This sequence comes from Paludibacteraceae bacterium, assembly GCA_017550055.1. Taxonomy (GTDB): domain Bacteria; phylum Bacteroidota; class Bacteroidia; order Bacteroidales; family Paludibacteraceae; genus Aphodosoma. The sequence goes on along the minus strand of JAFYMM010000393.1, from coordinate 511 downwards.
ATTCATTTCATGGCTGTGTATTTTCAATAATATTCAATAACCCATTTATTGCATTTGGAAATAAAGATCGTGGTATGGCTCGTTTCAATTCGCTTTTGAAGATGTTTTCTCTTGAGGAGTTGTTGATAACATCCGTAGATCAATTTACTCCAGAGTTGGTAGATAGAGCAATAGCACGTTTTTCAGACGATTCTATACAACGCCGGTTGAATGAGTTGCGCAAGAGTTCGTATGACTTTCTGCAAAAAGCACTAGCTTAGGTATTTTTATATAACTAATCCCTCCAACCTAAAAAAAGGTTGGAGGGATTTTTTTACTCTATGCCAGAGGCTTTGTTGTAGTACGAAGCGAATGCTGCGCCACGAGGGGTTTTATACTTGCCGTTTGAGTTGGCGGCTACTTCTTTCCATTCTGCTTTCTTGTCAGGGTCAGCCATGTCGGCAGATGCCTGAGCGGTAGCAGTAGCGAAGCGTTCACGCACAGCGAGCTGAGCTGCAGTAGGTTCTTTTTT
>JAFYMM010000392.1 GCA_017550055.1 Paludibacteraceae bacterium | reverse complement strand
GGAGGCAACTAATATGAAAGAAGAATTGAAAAATGCGCTACTTGGCCCTCTTAACAAGAACAACCCTGTAGCTATCCAAGTACTTGGTATTTGTTCAGCTTTGGCTGTAACAGTACAATTGAAACCTGCTATCGTTATGGGTATTTCGGTTACTATCATCGTGGCTATGGCTAACGTTGTAGTATCTCTTATCCGCAACACTATTCCTAACAGTGTACGTATCATCGTGCAATTGGTTGTTGTTGCTGCTCTCGTAACTGTAGTGTCAGAAGTTTTGAAAGCTTTCATGTACGACCTTAGCGTGCAACTTTCGGTTTATATCGGTTTGATTATTACTAACTGTATTCTTATGGGCCGTCTTGAAGCATTTGCTATGGCAAACAAACCTTGGCCTTCGTTCCTCGATGGTATCGGTAACGGTCTTGGTTATGCATGGGTTTTAATCGTTGTAGCGTTCTTCCGTGAATTGCTCGGTTCAGGTACACTCTTTGGTTTCCGTGTAATTCCTGCTTCGTTCTACGAAATGGGTTATGTAAACAATGGTATGATGATGATGCCTGCTATGGCGCTTATCATCGTGGCTTGTATCATTTGGGTTCACCGTTCAATCAACAAAGACCTTCAAGAAAAATAATAAAATGTCGAAAGTCTACAGTCTACAGACAACAGTCTAATGACTATCAGCTGTTGACCATTGACCGTTGACAAAAATATTTGAAATATGGAACACGCATTAAGTTTATTTATGAGTTCGATTTTTTCGGACAATATGATATTCGCATACTTCCTTGGTATGTGTTCATACCTTGCAGTATCGAAAAATGTGAAGACCTCTGTTGGTCTTGGTATTGCTGTAACAGCAGTGCTTCTCATCACCCTTCCTGTTAACTATTACCTTTATACTGGTATTCTCCAAAAAGGTGCTTTGTCATGGTTGGGTGAAGGCTTTGCTGATTTGGACCTCAGCTACCTCAGCTTGATTCTTTTCATCGCTGTAATTGCTGCTATCGTACAATTGGTTGAGATGATTGTCGAAAAATTCTCGCCTTCTTTGTATGCGTCATTGGGTATTTTCTTGCCTCTTATCGCTGTAAACTGTGCTATCATGGGTGGCTCGTTGTTTATGCAACAACGCGTAATTCTCGAAGGTACTGACCCTAAAGCTCTTACTGGTATCGTTGACGTAGTATTCTATGCTCTCGGTTCTGGTATTGGTTGGCTTTTGGCTATCGTTGGTCTTGCTGCTATCCGCGAACGTATGGAGTATTCTGATGTGCCTGCACCATTGAAAGGCCTTGGTATTACTTTCATCATCGTAGGTCTTATGGCAATGGCATTCATGTGCTTCTCAGGCTTGAAAATCTAATTAATGTATAGTGTGTAAAGTATAGTGTATAGAGATTCACTATATATTTACTTTACATAAAACCAATTAACTATTAACTATTCGAGTTAAGACTTATGAGTTATAGACAATTTTCACTCTAAACTCTAAACTCTAAACTCTAAACTTTTTAAAGAATTATGTTATTAGAAATCAATACAGTGGCGACTCTTACAAGTTTGGCAGTATTCCTTTTGGTGATTATCCTTCTTGTAATTGTGTTGCTTATCGCTAAACGCTACTTAGTAGCATCAGGTAATGTAAAAATTACCCTTAATGGCGAAAAAGAGGTAGAGGCTGCAGCAGGTGGCTCACTCCTCAATGCTATGGCTAATGCAGGTGTATTCCTTCCATCAGCTTGTGGTGGTAAAGGTTCTTGCGGTCAATGCCGTTGCCAAGTGACTGAAGGTGGTGGCGAAATTCTCCCTACTGAAACAGTTCACTTCTCTCGTAAACAAGTGAAAGACCACTGGCGTCTTGGCTGTCAAGTTAAAGTTAAGGGCGATATGGCTCTTAAAGTTGACGAATCAGTTCTTGGCGTTAAAGAGTGGGAATGCGAAGTTATCTCTAACAAAAACGTTGCTACGTTTATCAAAGAGTTTATCGTTGCATTGCCTCCAGGCGAACACATGGACTTCATCCCAGGTTCGTATGCTCAAATCAAAATCCCTAAATTCAAAATGGATTATGATAAAGACATCGATAAATCTCTCATTGGTGAGGGTTATCTCGATGCTTGGAAAAACTTCGGTCTCTTTGGCTTGAAATGCGAAAATACTGAAGAAACTATCCGTGCTTACTCTATGGCTAACTACCCAGCAGAGGGCGACCGTATCATGCTTACAGTGCGTATTGCTACTCCTCCTTTCAACCCAAAAGAACAAGGTGGTGGCTTTATGGATGTAATGCCTGGTATCGCTTCTTCTTATATCTTCACTCTCAAACCAGGTGATAAAGTAATCATGTCAGGTCCTTACGGCGACTTCCACCCTATCTTCGACTCAAAAGCTGAGATGATGTGGGTAGGTGGTGGTGCTGGTATGGCTCCTCTCCGTGCTCAAATCATGCACTTGACTAAGACATTGAAAACTACCGACCGCGAAATGCACTACTTCTAT
>JAFYMM010000391.1 GCA_017550055.1 Paludibacteraceae bacterium | reverse complement strand
TATCACATGGGTACAGCCCTCAAAGATGGTAAATATGTAACTAATGGCGGACGTGTGTTGTTTGTTACCGTTATGGCTGATACATTTGCAGAAGCTCAAGCAAAGGCAAACGCCGAAGTTGCAAAAATTCAATGCGACAACCTTTTCCATCGTAGCGATATAGGTTGGCAAGCTGTTAGAGCAATGCACAATGCATAATTCATAATTATGTTTATGAACCGAAGGTCACGACCAACGGGAGTAATTTTAATTATGAATTATAAATTATGAATTAAATAAATTATTGTATAACCGCATATTCTAATTTGTGATTGTGGAGTATCCATAATTATGCATTATGAATTATGCATTATGAATTAAAACAAAGTGGAAGTAATTAGCGGAAAAGAGATGGCAGCTGCTCTTAAGCAACAATTGGCTGCTGATGTGGTTGGTTACGCCGAAAAATATGGTCGTAAACCTAACCTTGTAGTTATTCTCGTTGGTGATGACCCAGGTAGTGTGTCGTATGTTACTGGTAAGGCTAAAGCTGCCGACGAAGTAGGTATCGACAATAGCACAATCCGTCTTAGCGAGCAAACTACTGAAGAAGAACTCCTCGACCTTGTACGTGCTCTCAATGTTGATACATCTGTCGATGGTATTCTTGTGCAATTGCCATTGCCTAATGGTATCAACGAAGAAAAAGTGATTGAAACTATCGCTAAAGAAAAAGACGTTGACGGATTCCACCCTATGAATGTGGCTGCTTTGTGGCAAAAACGTCCTTGTGTATTGCCATGTACTCCAAAAGGTATCATTCGTTTGATGAAAAATATAGGAGTAGAGATTGCAGGTAAACGCGCCGTAGTCATTGGTCGTAGCAACATCGTAGGCTTGCCTGTAACAAAACTTCTCATGGACGAAAATGCTACTGTAACAGTGTGTCATAGTCGTACTAAAGATATTGCTAAAATATGTTCAGAAGCAGATATTCTCGTACCAGCACTTGGTCGTCCTAAATTCGTGAAAGCCGAAATGGTGAAAGAAGGTGCTGTCGTAATCGACGTAGGTGTCAACCGCGATCCAGAAACAGGCAAATTGTGTGGTGATGTTGATTTCGACGATGTAGCAACAAAAGCATCATATATCACAAAAGTGCCAGGTGGCGTAGGCCCTATGACCATCGCATGTTTGATGGAAAACACCGTAGAGTGCTACCTCAACCACATGAAAGCCCAAGGCAAATAACTTTTATTTTACAATAAAACTATAATCGATGCACCCATAGTCCTATGTGGTGCATCTTTTTTATACTGCAATTTTTTTTGATAAATACACAATGAGAGTGTGTATTCTTTTCTCTTACCTTCTAGTAAGGTGCAAGCAAACTGCAAGCAAGAAAACCGTCACAAACCTACACACACTCTCATTGTGTATTCCTATCCAAAATCTAATTCCTCTAATTTGACTAATTAGGCAAAAAAATACACTTGCGAACTCTTCGAATTTTAATTGGATGAAAAACGAGAATTGATAACCTCACGTTTCGCAAGATTAATATTTTGTGGTGTGTATTGCATAAACGATAAAATTTTTGTATCTTTGCAGTTCGGTTTAATTAAGAATTAAAAATTAAGAATTAAGAATTTTAATTGAACTTTATTTGATTGACAATTAGTAAAATAAGTATAAAATGAGTTGGTGGTGGAAACGTTAACTTTCAACTTTCAACTCTCAACTTTCAACTTGATTTATGGCTTCACAAGAAGATGTTTTCAAAAAATTAGTTGCTCACTGTAAAGAGTATGGTTTTGTTTTTCCATCATCGGAGATTTATGATGGACTTGGTGCTGTGTATGACTACGGCCAAATGGGTGTTGAACTCAAAAATAATATTAAAAAATATTGGTGGGATAGTATGGTGCTTCTTCACGAAAATGTGGTTGGTATCGATGCTGCTATTTTCATGCACCCTACAACTTGGAAGGCTTCAGGTCACGTGGACGCATTCAATGACCCATTGATTGACAATAAAGACTCTAAAAAACGCTATCGTGCCGATGTGTTGATTGAAGACCACTTGGCTAAATTCGACGAGAAAATCAATAAAGAGTGCGAAAAAGCAGCTAAACGCTTTGGCGAATCTTTCGACCGCGAAATGTTCTGTCAAACTAACCCTCGCGTGTTGGAAAACGTGGCTAAGCGCGATGCTATTCACTCTCGTTTTGTAGCGGCTTTGGAGGCTAATGACTTGGCTGAATTGAAACAAATTATTGTTGACTGCGAGATTGTTTGCCCTATCTCTGGTACTAAAAACTGGACTGACGTGCGTCAATTCAACCTTATGTTCTCTACTGAAATGGGTTCTACTGCCGATGGTGCAATGAAAATCTACCTTCGTCCAGAGACTGCTCAAGGTATCTTCGTGAACTACCTCAATGTGCAAAAAACTGGTCGTATGAAAGTGCCTTTCGGTATTTGCCAAATCGGTAAAGCTTTCCGTAACGAAATCGTTGCGCGCCAATTCATTTTCCGTATGCGTGAGTTCGAACAAATGGAGATGCAATTCTTTGTTCGTCCAGGCGAAGAGTTGAAATGGTTCGAACACTGGAAACAATTCCGCCTCCGTTGGCACAAAGCTCTTGGTTTGGGTGATGAAAAATATCGTTTCCACGACCACGACAAATTGGCTCACTATGCAAATGCTGCTACTGACATCGAATTTCAAATGCCTTTCGGTTTCAAAGAGGTAGAAGGTATTCACTCTCGTACTGACTTCGACTTGTCGAGCCACGAAAAATATTCTGGTAAAAACATTAAATATTTCGACCCAGAAATCAACGAAAGCTACACTCCATACGTGATTGAAACATCAATCGGTGTTGACCGTATGTTCCTTTCTATCATGTCGTCGGCTTATACAGAAGAACAACTCGAAGGTGGCGATAGCCGCGTGGTATTGAAATTGCCTGCAGTGTTGGCACCTGTAAAAGTGTGTGTTATGCCATTGGTTAAGAAAGATGGTCTTCCTGAAAAAGCACGCGAAATCATGAATGACTTGAAATTCGACTATAAATGTGCTTATGACGAAAAAGACTCAATTGGTAAACGCTATCGTCGTCAAGATGCAGTGGGTACACCATTCTGTATCACAGTTGACCACCAAACTTTGGAAGACAACTGTGTAACAATCCGTCATCGCGACACAATGGAGCAACAACGTGTAGCAATCAGCGAATTGCAAAATATCATTGGTGCTGAAGTGAACATGAAAAACTT
>JAFYMM010000390.1 GCA_017550055.1 Paludibacteraceae bacterium | reverse complement strand
TTATTGCTCAACGCTGGAATGATGTTTTGGCGGTTAAGAATAGCGATTATAATGGAGGATATGAATTTGTGGCTTATCAATGGTTTTTGAATGGTATGCCATTGGAAGGATTTACTACATCTCAATATTATACAGGTGCTAATTTAGACTTTAGTGGAGATTATCAGGTATTATTGACACGTAAAGATGATGGAGTTTCTGTATTTACATGTTCGGTTGTTCCTGTGGAATTTTCGCAAGGAGAGTTAGAAAATACAGGAGTTGTAGTATTTGCGAATGATGTAATCAACGTGGAAATACAAAAAGCTGCAAAATGTTATGTGTATAGTATGTCGGGATTGTTATATTCAGTTTCTGATTTGGCAGAGGGTGTGAATATAATAGATATGCCGAAAGAAGCAGGAATTTATATAATGCAGTTTAATTATTTAGATGGGGATGTAGAAATTAGAAAAATAGTTGTAGGAAAAATATAATAAAATAACCAATAAAATTTATCATTATGAAACATTTAACAAAAATTACATTGTTATTGTTAGCGGTGTTTTTGATTGTTCCATTTTCGGATGTAGATGCTCAAAAACGTAAACGCAAAAAAGAAAAAGAGAGTGCGCCAAAAACAATCAGTTCTTTTATTGATGTTTATGGCGGAGGTGGATACTCAGCTTTATTGCATGGAATTGATGGCACATCAGTGCCAGGAGGTGGAGCAGGTATGCTTGGAGTAGGCTACTTTATGAAACATAACTCAAATTTTAATTTCCGTGCAGGATTGGAATTTATGTATTTAAATTCTACTACTCGTTTGGATGATTTTGATTATTCAGGTAAATACATATATAAAGATCAACAAGTTCAGCAAAACATGTTGTATTTTTTGAGTTCAAGCAAATATCGTGAGGCTCAAAATCGTATGTCATTGAACATCCCTATTATGTTTGGTGCGGAAATTAATCAACTCTATTTCTTAGCAGGTGCAAAAGTTGGTTTAGGATTGTTGGGTAATTACTCAATGAAGAGTGATGTTACAACGTATCTTGTCGATCCTACATTGATTGATAATTTGGAAAATATGCCTACACATAATTTGAATACTCAACAAGCAAAATATGGTAGCAATTTGCAATTTGGTCTTGATGTAGCAATTTCTGCAGAGGCAGGTATTTGTCTTGATGAATATTTTCCAGCAGCAGCATTAGAGTACGGTTCGGGTAAAGAGAAACGTAAATTGTCTTATAGAGTGGGTGCATTCTTTGATTATGGTCTTATGAATATCAATAAAAATACACCTAATGGTTTATTGTTTAATTTCCCAGAAATGAAAGATAATGGTGATGGAACATTCGAAGTGCCATTGTCAAATATTGAAAATGGTCAATTCCAAAACAATAGTATTTTATCTGTAAAAAATAGTGAAGGTAAATTAGCTAATTTGAATTCATTAGTTGTAGGTGCGAAATTTACAGTATTGTTAGGTATTGATAAAGCTCCAAAACCAAAACCAAAGAGAAAAGTACGTCGTCCAGTTCTTAGAGATTTGACTTATATTCCAGATCCAACATACTTCTATTTGTTTGTTCATGATTATGAAACTCAAGAGCCATTGGATGCGGTTGTTAAAGTATATAACTTAGGCGAAAAAACAGATACTATATTTGCAGGTATGACAGATAAAGAAACTGGTTTCGTAGAAGAACAAATTGATAATGGTAAGTATGGACTCTTTGTTTCACGTCCTGGTTACATTGATTTTAACGACACGTTGTTTAATGTAGTAAGTGATACATTGTATGTGGATTTGCAACCAATTAAGAAAAATACAGTCGTAATCTTGCGTAACTTGTTGTTTGATACAGATAAGACTGTTATCCGTAATGTATCAACTCAGTCACTTGAAGATATGTATCAATTATTGGAGAAAAATCCAAATATGCGAATTAGAATTACAGGTCACACGGATAACGTAGGTTCTGAACGATATAATAAAAAATTGTCAGAAGGACGTGCTAAATCTGTATTTGATGAAATGGTTAAACGTGGTATAGACCCTTCTCGTATGGAATGGAATGGTCGAGGCTCGAAAGAACCAATCGAATCTAATAAAACAGAAGAAGGCCGTGCAGAAAACCGAAGGGTAGAATTTACAATTCTTAGTAATGAATAAGATATAATAAAGGTTTGAGGACATCGTAGAATGCCCTCAAACCTTTTTAAAATTATAAATCTCATATTACTTAAATCAATATCTATTTTATATGAAAACGAAATCTTTTTATTTTCTTATTATTACATTGTTACTGATGTTTGGTGTATATCCTTTGTATGCGCAACAGTCATTGTTGTATGAGGATTTTAATTCTTTGTCAACTTCAGGTAATACGCGTATACCTCAGGGTTGGGATGTTTCGGAAGGGACAACTAATGCAAGTAATCAATGGCGTTCGGCTACTAGTGGTTATGAAGGAATTGGTATGTCTTTTAATTCAAATAAAGCATCTGTAGGAACAACAAGTGTGCTAAAAACTCCGCTTTTGGAATTGAGTTCAGATAAGACTCTTAGTTTCTATTTTAAAAATCAATATGGTGGAGAATTTAATGTGTATGTTGATGTGTTGTCAGATGATAATAATAGTTTTGTGCGTCACATATTGGATAGTGGATTGGTTGCTGCTGATTGGACTTTGCGTACATATCAACTTAATCAATATACTGGTAAAAAGGTAAAAATAGCATTTAAAAGTGTAAGTAATAAAGCAGATAAAGGAGCTGCTTCTAGTAATCATTATCTTGATAATGTGTCTGTTGAAGATGTTTCGATATGTGCTTATCCGATGCAGTTAGATTTGTATTCGATACAACAAAATAGTGCTTCGATAGTGTGGGTTATTGATGCAAATGCAGGTTCGATACCATCGCATTTTAGAATAATGGTCACTGATTTGAATGGTGCTATTGTAGGTGGATACAATGATTTAAAATTTGAAAATGATGGTTCTAATATTTATACAATTGATGGTTTGAATAGTAATAGCACATATAAAGTGAAGTTACGTTCAGATTGTAGTGATGATAGTAAAGGCATATCTAAATGGTCAGATGAATTTGTTTTTAGTACATTATGTGAAGCAAAAGTATTACCTTTTGTTGAAAAATTTGATGATCAAAGTAAGATTTTGTCTTCGTGTTGGGTTGTCAATCCTAATAATACTTCAGGTGTAGAAATTTCGGATTCTAACTTTAAGTATGGAGATTCGGGTTATTCTTTGATTTTAAAAGGTAATTCGACTAAGTCAAGTTATGTTGTATCGCAACAAATAGCACATAGCGCAAATGATTTGGAAATTTCATTTATGATATATGGTGATTATGGTTTGCGATATAATGTTGGGTTGACAACAGATCCGTTATCGGCAGACGCATTTGAAATTATTTGGGCGGATACGATAGATTTCCATTCTGGTTGGCATGAGGTTCGTTTCTGTACTGATGCTTCTTATTATGCAACGCAAGAGAATATTTCAGTATTTGTCGAATTGCCGGCAGGAGTTAATGGAGGTAGTAAATTGTATGTTGATAATTTTTCAGTTAAGGTGCGTCCGATATGCCCACGTTTAGAAAAAATTAGAATAGATAATATATTGGCCCAAAGTGCAGATTTGTCTTGGACTGAATTTGGTAAGGCAGGAAATTATGAAGTTGAAATTGTAGGTGGAAGCACAACGCAAGTTCAAAAATTTACGACTAATCCATGTAAAATAGTGGGTTTAGAAGGAAATTCTGAATATAGTGTAAGAGTGCGTTCGGTTTGTTCTGCAACTGAAAGTGGAGAATGGAGTGAAGTTGTGACATTTGTAACAGCTTGTGGTGTTATGGAGTCAAATGTATTTCAACAAAGTTTTGAGGCGAGTTCGGGAGTGATTCCAGAATGTTGGCAAGTGAAACAATTTATTGCAGGATATGGAGATGGTGAAAATTATGGTAATCAGGGAATAGATATTTATACTCCAGTATATTCGATGTATCCAGATGGTATTACAGTAACAGAGGCAAAAGATGGTAATAAGGTATTGCGTTTTAGAAAAACTAAGGGAGGAACGCGTACTGCCCTTGTGGTTAGACCAATGCAAATAGATGTTGCTGGTGCGTATGATGTATCGTTTTGGATGTATCGTCATGCAAGAGAGGTTATTGTTAATGGAGAAAAGCAACGTGAGCAATTGCGAGTGTTAGTTAATAATACTCCAGACACCATTGGTGCAATAGAATTAGGGGTGATCAATGCTTATTATTTGCATTCTCCTCAAGTGGATGGCGTGGGATATTATCAATATGATTATAATATTCCGTTGTCGGGGACTGTCTATTTAATGATTGAGGCTCTTGCTGCAAGTTATGGTAATGATATGTATGTGGATGACATTCGCGTATATCCTGCACCTACATGTCGTAAAATTAAAGATATTGAGATGTTACCTCCAACTCAAACAGCATTTGGTATGAAATGGGTTAAAGGAGCAAATGAAACATCTTGGATTGTTAAATATCGATTGACAGATCCTAATACAGGGGTAACTATTGAACATAGTGAAAAGCAAGTAAATGGTAGTACTCCAGAGTTTTGGTTGGAAGGTTTGACTCATTCGACTGAATATCGTATTGCTGGTAAAGTGGCGGCTTATTGTGGTGTGGGAGATACATCTATTTGGGTTGATTTTGATTATAAATTTATGACAGAATGTGCTCCTGTTGTAGAATATCCTTATGTGCAATATTTTGAAGGACAAACATTCCCGCCTGTATGTTGGAGTATGACTGTACCCGCTGGTTCAATAGAACGACATGAGCGTTCTGATTATATATATGAAGGAGCTGGGGTTATGATGGAAGCACCAGGCAATGGTCAAGCTTTAGTTACTCCTCAGTTTAGATTTGAATCGGGTAAGAAATATCGTATTTCATTTATGATGATGCGTAACTCGGGTGATGGAGGTATTAAGGTTATGCTTAATGATAGACCTGACACACTTGGAGCCGAGCAATTATTGTATATCCCTACAGATTATTTGCAAGAACCAAAAGTTACTAAAAAAGGTTATTATCAATATAGAGTAGATTTTGATGCTGTAGGAGATAAATATCTTATGTTCGTACAAACATCAACTTCTTATTCTTCTGCAAATGACTATATTGATAATGTTATTGTTGCGGAAAAACCTGCTTGTGAAACTATTACTTCATTCGAAGTGAAAAATGTATCTTCTTATTCGGCTCAACTTTTTGTTTCTGAAGATGGAGTGGATGCATACGAAGTAAGTTTGTGTAAAGATGGTGTATCTGTTGTAGATGGATTGAAATTTACTTCAGATACAACTATAGTTGATTTAACTAACTTAGAGATTTCTACTACATATAATGTTTATGTGCGTTCTGTTTGTTCTAATGGAGTTTATGGCGAGTGGACAACTATGAATTATTCTTTTACAACATTATGTGAGCCATTTGCTATTACTAAAAATACTCCATTTACAGAAGGATTCGAAGAGCTTGTTGATGCAACACAATTGGAAGGTTGCTATTTGTCTGAAGGTGGATATTTTAGAGTAACGAAAGAAGATTTGTCAACAAAGAAATATCAATCAATGAATCATGCTAATACAGGAACTTTGTACGCATGGATTAATGGTGCATCTGCGTCAATCTTCAGACCTGTATTGTTGAAAGCTGGTGTCTATTATGAGATTTCTGCTTATGCAATTCAAGCAGGAACAAGTGGTTATATATCATTTGGCTATAGTAAGTCTGCTGTGAAAGATAGTATGACAGTTGTGCTATCTCAAGAGTATATCTCTGAATCTTGGAATAAGCATTTAGCTTATTTTATGGTAGAAGAAGATGGTGTTTATTTCTTTGGCATTGATGTTTATGCATCAACAAGTGCAGGTATAGATGATATTATTATACAAGAAATTAGTTGTGCGCCATCTCCAACTAGTATTGCAAATTTAACAAGTTCGTCTGCGGCAATAAAAATTATGGATATGTCTGCGGGTAAATGGATATTGAGTGTTAATGATTTTGAATTTGTGCCTGAAAATTCGCGTGGTAATGTTTTTTATGATACAATTACGTCTCAATATACAGATTTAAATGATTTGATGGCAGATAAAGAGTATTTTTATGCTGTTAAGTCATTATGTGGAGCAGATGAAGAAAGTTCGTGGAGTTCTCTTCAAACATTTCGAACAAGATGTTCTTCTACAGCGGTTCCTTTTACTGATGGTTTTGAGTATGGATTTGATTGTTGGACTTTCGTGGGTGAAAATCAGTATGTAAATTCGAATTCTGCACAAAAGGTATCGGGAAGTCAAGGACTTAGTGTGAGCAAAGCAACTGTTATTACCCCTGAATTAGATGTTGAATCATTGGCTGATTATATGATTACAGGGTGGGTTCGTTCGAATGCAGGAGATGTTGACTTGTCTATTGGTGTGATGACTGACCCAGCTGATGTGTCGACATTTGAACCTATTGGCTCGTTCCATATTCAAGATGGTTGGAAATGGTATCAATTTAAGATGTATTTTAATGATTTGTTGATGGATGATTATGCCGATTTCCGCTCAGCTCGTTATGTGGCTATTTATCTTCCTCAAGAGGACGTTTCGTTCTTTATGGATGATATAGAGGTTAAATTTGCTCCGACATGTAAGCAACCTGTAGAACCTAAATTTGATGCGGTAACATCAAATTCTGTAACTATGAGTTGGACATCTAAAGGGGATGAAAATAGTTGGAACGTTGTAGGGTATATTGGAGAACGAGTTATGGTTGATACAATAGTAACTACTAATCCAACGACTATTGTAAATTTGAAACATTCGACAGCATACGACTTTGAAGTAAACGCTATTTGTTCAGCAACTGATTCTAGTGATTTTACAAATGTTGGTCGAGTAATTACAGAATGTGGAGTGTGGTCATTGCCATACGTTGAAGATTTTAAGTCTTATTCATATGGTTCTCTTCCGTTGTGTTGGGAAGATGGAGAAGGTGCCTCTTTTGATTCTAAAAATAATTGGCGTGTTGAATATTCTCGTCTTTATTTTGAATCAGTAGATTATTATAATACAACTGGAAATAAAGCGGCTATTCTTTCGCCTTTGTTTGATTTGACAAAAGAGGAAGGGGCAAGACTTAATATTGGTTTAATGAATAAGTATGCTGATACAGTTACAGTTAAGTTATCAATAGATGGGGGACAAACATATCCAATACTTTTAGGAGAAGGTTATACTAATTTAACGCAATATACTCAATTGGAGTTTGATTTGACTCCTTATGTAGGCAATGTTGTTCGTATTTCTATTATGGGTAAATCTTCGGGCTTAGAAGGATCGTTTATTGCTATTAATTATTTTGAGGTCGAAAAAATAGAAAGTTGTATGCGCCCAGTAAGTTTGACAGTGCAATCTATAGGGGGCATATCAGCGACAATACAAATTAATGATACAACTAATGCGACAGCATGGCAATATGTATGTTTGCGCCAAGGCGAGTATATTGAAGATGTTACAACATTTGTTGATGTTACAACTAATCCGTTTACAATTAATAATCTTGCAGGTTTTACTAAATATACACTTTATGTCCGTACTAATTGCGGTGCAAAACAAAGTTCATGGCGTATAATTGAGTTTATGACCGAGTGTGCAGAGGTAAATTCAATACCATATGTTGAAAGTTTCGAGGATATTGAAAGTGTTAATGAAGGTTGTTATACTATCTTTACAACTAAAACAGGAGAAACTCCATGGCGTCCATCAACAGGTCTTAGTTGGTCGACATATTCAGATGGGTTACAATCTATGCAATTATTTTCATCTGATACATATCCGTTATTTGTTATTATGCCACAACTTGATGCGCCAACTACATCATTGCAAGTAGAATTTGATTATTTGTCAAATAAAGCATCGTATTACGCACCAGATATAGTGGTCGGAGTGATGACAGATCCTTCAGATGCATCGTCTTTTGTTGAGGTAGAAACATTTGTTCCATTTGAACCAGAAAAAGATGCTGATGGAAGATATCTATTTTTAACTTCTAAAGTTCAATTTAACGTGCTTGATGTTGAATATGCTAACGCACGAATTGCATTTAAGGTAGGTCCAACATTGTATGACAATGGCGATGTATGTATAGATAATATTAAGATAACAAAATCATCGGGTTGTCCTAATGTTCGTTCGCTTAATCTTATTGAAGTTGGAACAACATCAGCGCGTGTAGCACTTGATTACAAATCGGCAGCTGTGCAATTAGCTTATGGCCATGCAACACAAGATATCGATTCAATGCCACGTTTTGTGTCAACGCTTGATACAATTGAATTGCTTAATCTGACAAAAGCTACTAACTATGTTGTATATGCACGTAGCGTATGTGGGGTAGACACTGGTGATTGGGTACAACCATTGCTTTTTGGCACTAATTGTGATGATTATATTATTACGAATGAGCAATCGTATACAGAATCATTTAATTCTTATGGTTCGCATCCATACGCATTCCCTTCTTGTTATACACGTTTGAATAAAGTGTATGAATTAGGAGTTGAATATCCAAAACTTACTAAAGCTAATGCAAGCGAAGGAGATAAGTATGTGTTAAATCTTTATAAGAATTCATCAGTAGCATTGCCTGCATTTAGTGTGCCAGGAGAAAAACTTTCTATTTCTTATATTAGTTATAATCCTCAAGGAGGTACATATTATCAAATAGGTTTGCAAGATGATTTGTCGGATGAGTCAACATTCCAAATAGTGAAAGACGATATTTATGCTACGTCAAATACTCGAACTGAAGTTTTTGATTTTTCGAAATATAACGTAGCAGGAAAATATATTGTTTTCCGTGGTAAGGTAACGACAAAACAAGTTTATATTGATAATATTGTGGTAACAACAGCACCTGAGTGTTTTGCTCCGTCTGATTTAGCAATTGAAGTGTTTGGTGATACATTTGCTGTGGCTACATGGAATCATGCTCCAGCAGCAGTAGGCTATGTTTATACCTTGTCTTCTAGCAATGGAATTATTCGTCAGCAAATAGCTCCAACTCTTGAGAAACTAACATTGACTGATTTGACTCCAAATACACAATATGTTTTGCGTATGCGTACTGTCTGCACGGATTCTACAGAGTGGATTGAAACTAAATTCCGTACACTTAATTCGGTGCCAACAATACCTTATACTTGTGGATTTGAGAATGAAGAAGAAAATCAAGAGTGGATTTTTGCTAATGGCAGTGAAAATGTTAAGTTTATTATTGGTGAAAATTCAAATAATTCAGTATTGACAGGAGAAAAAGCTTTGTATGTAGCAGATGCTTCGGGTGAATATGGTTATTATGATTATGGTTCTAGTAATATTTACGCTTATCGCACATTCCTTTTCGAGCCAGGGGATTATCAAGTGTCTTTTGACTGGAAATGTAATGGAGAGGCAGAGCGTGACTTTGGACGTGTTTTCTTTGCGCCAACTAATATTTATGTTACTCCAGGTGAGAAGATAGGAGCGAATGGCTTAGATACTGAGAAATATATTCGTTTGCATGAGGCTGATAAACTTTGTGGTTCTACATCATGGAAAAAAGAAACAACAATGTTTACTATTACAGAGCCAGTTAATTATCATTTACTTGTGCAATGGAGTAATGATGTGTCAACCGCAACATTGCCACCATTGTCAATCGATAATATTCAAATTAAGTCAGTTGAGTGTGGTGTTATCGATATGCTTACACTTGCTGAAGTTACTACATCATCGGCAGTCATAGTGTTCGATAATCCTAATGATGGTGAAGTGGTAGAATATTATGTGTCATCAATGGCTGATGGAGGTGACATGTTGTCATTTGGAGAAGTTTCGGGTGATACAATTCGTTTGACAGCATTGACTGCTGATACACAATATTATCTCTTTGCACGTCCTAAGTGTGCAGGCGACGAAGTTTCACCATGGACTATTTTAGGTTTTGCGACTGAATGTTTGCCAATTGAGGTAACATTAAATAATCCGTTTATAGAAAACTTTGATACATATAATTCTACAGATATTCTTGATAATTGTTGGACGGAAGAGCATCTTAAAGGTAGTAATTCGTGGTTGACAAATGTGGTTGATGTTAGCTTTTCGGCTGTTGCAGCTCCTTATTCTGGTGTTAATTATATGTCGCTCAGTGGTCGTGGTGGAGCAAATAAAAATGCCGCAACACGTCAATTTTCACTTAAAGGACAAACATATTATAAAGTGTCAATTTATGCTCGTCAGAGTGATTTGACAGCAGCATATATGCATATTGTAACACGCACTGGCTCTGAAATTCAGTCGCTTGTACGTAGTGAAGTATTGAATATTGATTATCAAAAAATTTCAGCAGAGTTTTTTGCTCCAACTGATGGTGTTTATGAGTTAGGATTTATGGGTGAAATTTCTGGTTCGTCGTGGAATATGATTGTTGATGATTTCTCTGTTGAAGCTTTGTCTGTTGGTACTCCTGTTGGACTTACAGTTGATGCTATTACTCAAAATAGTGTTGATTTGTCGTGGATGGGAAATAGTTCTGAATATCAAGTGCAAGTGCTTAAGTCTGATGTTGTTGTGGTTGATGTAAAAGTTGGAGAAGCGCGAACAACGATTGCAACATTACAGCCATCAATGACATATACAGCCCGTGTACGTGCTGTGTATGGAACGGAGGTGTCTGATTGGACTTCAGTAATTTTTAGTACAGAGTGTGGAGTGGTATATCCTCCATTTGTGGAAAATTTTGAGACATCAGCTTTGACAACTATCCCGATGTGTTGGGACAATACAACTCAAAGCCAATTGCTTGAGCCTATGTATAACTGGAATGTTATTCAGCCTGCAGAATATAGTTATATTGGCACTGAATATGGTCGTTGTGTACAAATTCAATGTGCATCTACAACAGGTTATTCTATGCTCATGACTCCACAAATTGAGCTTGATGGCGATTATGTATTCTCGTTTAATTATTTAAGTAGTTCGCCAACAGAAAAACTTAAGGTTGTTGTTATTAGTGATGATAAGGCAGATACATTGGGTGTATATTCTAATACAGATAATACATGGGAGTCTGCTCGTTTTGATTTGTCTGCATATCGTGGTTCTGTGGTTCGATTAGGTTTTTATGCAACATCAGCTAAAGGTTCGGCTGCGTATATTGTAGTAGATAATATTCGTGTAATTTGTTATGTTGATGATGTAGTATTTGAAGATGCTATTTGTCAACCATCACAAGGAACTGTGATGTATACTAAGAATGGTTTCTCTGTTAATTCATCATCGCTTAAAATTGGTGAGAATGTTATTGAACGTCTATTTGAAGCACAATCAATGGATGAGTGTGATACATTAAAGACACTTCGCCTTACAATGAATCCATCAGGTATTTATCAATACAATGACACTATTTGTGAGGGAGAGACTTATAACAAAGGAGCTTTTGCTGGTAAAAATCTTGTTCTTTCTGGTTATTATGATGCTTTGTTGCAGTCGTCATGTGGATGTGATTCTGTCGTACGAGTAAATCTTACAGTATTGAATAATCATAATACTTTGTCGGCTTCTATTTGTGAGGGTGATGTTTATAAACTAGGTGATAAACTTCTCTCAGAAGCAGGTATTTATGTTGATACTTTGGTTAATTCGCGCGGATGTGATTCAATAGTTACGCTTACGTTGAGTATTGTGCCTAAATATTTCCAACAAAATCGATTGGTTTGTGAAGGCGAAAAAGTACAATGGCTTGATACAGTTCTTACTACAACAGGACGTTATGAGCGAGTTTATAAAAACAATTCGGGTTGCGATTCGATAGTAGTTATGAATCTTAATGTATTGCCATCGGTAGTTGAGGTGTTTGATACTATTTGTCTTGGTCAAGAGTATCTTTTCTTGGATACTATTTTGACAGAAGCTGGTTTATATGTGCGTACATTCCAAAATGTATTGCGTTGTGATTCTATAGTACATCTCAATTTGTATGTTTCTACACCAGAACCTACGATTGAAAATGACTATGTATGTGAAGGCGAACTTTATAGTGGATACGGACATTCTCGTATAACTATTACGCAAGACACAATGCTTGTTCAACGCTTTTCATATCCAGATAGATGCGACTCACTTGTGCATATATATGTAGACTTTGTTGAGCGTATAGAGATTGATACAACAATTGTAATTTCGGAAGGAGATATATACGAGTTTGGAGAGAATACACTTTCTAAAGCAGGTAATTATCGTGAGGTATTTACTTCCTCAGTTGGATGTGACTCGATAGTTAACTTAACTCTTGAGGTCGGCACCGGATTAGAGGGTGTTTATGTATTATCATTGGTTATCGTTCCTAATCCAATATCAGGTGGAGAAATTACATATATCAATCGCGATTGGACAGCAGAAGAGATGCAAGGGTTGATGCTAGAGGTTATAGACGCAACGGGTAAAGTTATTCTCCGTGAGGAACCAATGATCTATCCTATAGCGGTAGAAGGGTTACCTACAGGAGGTATTTATCTTGTCAGAGTGATTGATGGAACTGGAGGAATCCATGTTGGCAGAATTGTAGTTATTCAATAAGAATAAAGGTCCGTTTTTTACATTATTGTAAGAAACGGATTTTTATTTAATTAGAATTATGAGTGAATTAATACTAAAAAATTAGTAGTTAATTAAACCTTTTCAAAGTTTGTTGGTCAAAAAGACAGAAAGTAGCAAATAAACCGCGGATTTTGCTATTTTATGGTTAGAATATTAATTAAATTAAATCAATTATTATGAAAAAGATTTTAGTTGCCGTAGTGGCTGTATTTATGACAATGGGTCTAATG